>JAUQVQ010000009.1:0-13914 GCA_039794725.1 Gloeomargarita sp. HHBFW_bins_162 | reverse complement strand
TTCTCGAATAATTGGGCTTTGGATTCATTTGGCAAGGAGGTGCAATGATGATTACTCGGCGGTCTTTGTTGAAAACGGGGGCGTTAGCGGCCACATCAGCGATGGCGACATCCTGTTTGCCCCGCGCAACGGAAAAACCACCTATTGTGTTGGGCTACAGCACCTGGGCGGGGTGGTGGCCTTGGGCGATTGCAGAGGAAGAGAAATTATTTGCCGCCAATGGGGTGAATGTGCAGATGCGCTGGTTTGATGGGTATTTGGAATCCATTAAAGCGTTCGGGGCGGGGCAGATTGATGGCAATTCCCAGACCTTGAACGATACGGTTTCCATGATGGCGGATGCGGTTTCGCCCCCCCAAGTCGTGCTGGTCAATGATAATTCGGCGGGGAATGACCAATTAATCGTTCGTTCTGGGATTAACACGATCAAGGATTTATTGGGCAAAAAAGTAGCGGTGGAAGAGGGCGTAGTGGGGGATTTTCTCCTTTCGTTAGCGTTGGATAAAGCCGGATACAGTCGCAAGGATGTGACGATTGTGCCGTTGGAAACGGGGGCGGCGGCGACGGCATTCTTGGCTGGACAGGTGGATGCGGCGGGCTTGTGGGCACCCTTTTGGTTGAGGGCGTTGGAGCGTCCCGGCAGTAAGGCATTGTACACATCTAAAGAATTTCCTGGAGCAATTCCTGATCTCTTGGTGGTGAGTCAGAAATTGACGGAAGAACGCCCGGAGGATGTGCAAAAAATTATCAAAACCTGGTTTGATGTGCGGGAATTTATGGAAAAAAATCCCCAACGCGCCAATGAAATTATGGCAAAACGGGCGGAAGTCACCCTAGAAGAATTACAATTATTTGCCGATGGCGTGAAGTTTTTTACTCCTCAAGATAACCTCAAAGCCTTTCAACCGGGAGAGGGAATGGTACATATGCCCTATGCGGCCAAACAAATGGCAAATTTTATGGTGAGTGTGGGCTTTATCCCTAGCGTGCCCGATATGAGCGGTTTATTTAATAAACAGTTTATTCAAGCCTACCTAGAGGAGAAAAAAGTTGCCTATGGCTCTGTCTAATTCATCCCTTCAGGCCATGCAAACAGGGCAGAAACCCACAACGACCGACCTGCAACCAACGGTGTTTTGGCGGTTGGCGGAGCGGATTCCGGGGGCGTTGCATTGGCGGTTAACGGTGGTGTCCATCCTTGCTCCCCTGCTGGTGTGGTGGGGGGTAACCCAAACCCCCTGGGTTGATCCCCGCTTTTTGCCTTCACCGATGCAGGTGCTTCAGGCGATGGGGCGGCTGTGGCAGGAGGGATTTTTGCTCAGAGATACGCTGGCGAGCGGGTTTCGGGTGGTGGCGGGGTTTTTCCTAGCAGGAGTGGTGGCGACACCCATCGGCATTGGTATGGGGGCATTCGCCAGTATTCGGACATTGTTAGAACCTTTGATTGGCTTACTGCGTTATATGCCTGCGGCGGCGTTTATTCCGTTGTTAATTATTTATTTTGGCTTGGATGAAGCTCCCAAAATCATTTTGATTTTTCTGGGAACGGTATTTTTTAATGTGTTGATGATCATGGATGCGGTGAAATTTGTCCCCAAAGAATTAATCGAAGTTACCTACACACTCGGCGGCAACCGCTGGCAGGTTTTACTCAAGGTGATTACCCCCTACATTGTGCCGAGTATTCTGGATACGTTGCGGGTGAATATTGCCACCTCTTGGAACTTAGTGGTGATTGCGGAATTGATTGCCGCCAATGAAGGGTTAGGAAAACGCATTCAGTTAGCACAACGCTTTTTCCGCACGGATGAAATTTTTGCCTGTTTGTTGATTTTGGGCTTGATTGGGGTTGTCATTGATGTGGGGATGCGTTATTTCACCCGCTTCACCTGTCGCTGGGCATTTAGCAAATCAGGAGGTTGATTCATGCACTTAGAAACGATTGAATTACGCAAATGTTTCCCCACTCGGCGGGGACGATTGTTGGCGTTGGATGGGGTGAATTTGCACATTGAAACGGGGGAATTGGTGTCCATTATCGGGGCATCGGGTTCCGGGAAAACGACCCTGTTGCGGATTATTGCAGGTTTGGAAATGCCCTCGAGTGGGCAGGTGATGATTGATGGGCGCACCGTCGAAGGGCCAGGGCCAGACCGGGGGCTGGTGTTTCAGAGTTATACACTTTATCCCTGGTTGCGGGTGGAGGAAAATGCGTGTTTTGGGTTGGCCTTGCAGGGGATGCCCCGTCGGGAGCAAAAGCGGCGGGCGGCGGCCTATCTGGAGGTGGTGGGGTTGCGTCACTGTGCCCATCTGTATCCGCATCAGTTATCGGGTGGGATGAAACAGCGGTTGGCGATTGCCCGTGCCCTGGCGACGGAACCGAAGGTGTTGCTGATGGATGAACCCTTCGGGGCGTTGGATGCCCAAACCAAGGAAACCATGCACCAATTTCTCCTGGAGGTATGGGAACGGACGGGCACGACGATTCTGCTCATCACCCATGATGTGGAAGAAGCGGTCTTTCTGTCCCAGCGGGTATATGTGCTGGAATCGGCACCCGGACGGGTGAAACAAGAAGTTGAAATTGACTTACCCCGCCACCGCGATTTTAGCTGTAAACGTTCGTTGAATTTCTTGCAACAACGGGAAAATCTCCTGGAATTATTGCGAGCGGAACGGGCAAAAGTGGCGGCCTAAAGGTTAATGTGTAGCGGAATTGCTCATGGAGACCTCGATGAATACGGTTACGTTATCTCGGTTCCTAATTCTTTCTCATTCCGGTGTTCTGGTAATAAAATTTTCCCCTTGGCTTCAGTACAGTCTTTTCAGTGATTGTGGGATATTTAAGGGGGAGAGAAGAACTAGAGACGGGGCAACGCCTACGGCGCACTGCGTGGACTGCCCCTGCGACCCTTGCAATTCCCAAGGGATAACTACGATTATCAGAGCCGTTTTGCTTGTGTCCCACAATAAAAGAAAAGGCTGTAAATAGAGGTACCTTCATGGAACGGCAACGTTTTTTACTCCCAGCCGATTATTACACGAACCCGCAATTGATCCCGTTGGAACAGGAACGAATTTGGCGGCGGAGTTGGTTGTATTTAGGTTCAGTACAGCAGGTACAAACACCGGGTTCAGTGTGGGCAACCACCTGTGCAGGCATTTCGATTTTAATTACTCGTGACGCCCAGGGGGAATTGCATGGTTTTTATAATCTTTGTCCCCACCGGGCGATGGAATTGTGTCCCGAAATGGGCGTTTTTTCGATGAAACAACTAATTTGCCCCTATCACGCCTGGGTGTATGACCTAGCGGGACAGTTGGTGGCGGCGGCGCGTCAGAAACAATTCGGTGCCGATTTTGCGTGTCAGGATTATCCCCTGTACCCGATCCGAGTCGCGGTGTGGCAGGATTTGTTGTTTGTCAGTTTTGATGTCAATGTCATGCCGTTGTCGGCATATCTCGCTCCGATACCGCAAACTCTAGGGCAGTACGCTGTGCCGGGATTTCAACACCTGAGTCAGCAAAAACGGTCAGTGGCCTGCAACTGGAAGGTGTACCATGACAATACGTTGTGTGACTACCATGTGGCGATTGCCCACCCTAAAACCTTAAATCGGTTACAGGGAGCCGTGAGAAATTATCACCATCGCTTTGGGGAATACGTGAATGCGCTGGTGACACCGGTTCCCGATGATTGGTTCAGCCAACATCCGGCTCGCCCCGATTTACTGCCGGAAAATCAAACCCATTTTTACACCTTCGCCGTATTTCCCAATCTGCATCTTTTGGCTCTGCCGAATGGGACGCTCATTTGCCTGCGGATTGACCCTGTAACAGTGGATAAATGCCAAGTGGTGACCGATGTTTATGGTGTGCCGGAGTGGGTGGGGGATTTGGAAGCGGTGCATCGGGAATTGAATGCGTTTATGCAGGAGGATGTGGTCTTAGCTGAATCTGTGCAACGGGGCTATCGCAGTGGCGTGTATCAACCGGGGCCGGTGCATCGTTTGGAAGCCCGAATTTTCCACCACCAAAACCTTATTCTCAATAGTCTCAAAACACCGCTTACACACTGAGGAGTAACCAAGGTGTTTGTTGGGCACCTCTACTTATTGAGCGTTAGGAGAAGTCCGATGGCCAGAATGCCCAAATTACGGAGAACCAGAGGTGCCCCCCTGCGACCGCTAATTGACAATTTTTAGAGGTACCCTTTATTCAAGTGAGCTATAGCAATCCTTTTTTAATTTGAAGGGTCGCAGGGCGTAGCCCCGTTTGGGATTTTCTCCCCTCTCCCAGAATCGGAGAGGGGCAGGGGGTGAGGGCAGACGGGAACGAGGCATCACTTCTGTTGTGATCTCATTTATGATTCCTATATTACGGTTTATTGTACTGATAATCCTATGACCGAGAATTACTGCCAAACCTCTCGGCTCATCATGGAGCGACAAAAACAGAGACAAAGAATTCTGACCACAGACATTGGCATGGTTACGCCACGCAGGCTATGGGGTGCTTCCGCAGACGGAGTAAGATGATAAAAACTCTCCTCAAGGGGAGAGAATCAGTGCCTCCCTAAAACTGTACTTTGGCAATTGATAGAGTGATAGAGATGCCTTAATCTATGTCATTGTGTCGGCTTGGCAATATCACCCACTTTAAGCACCTGACCCGCAAGAATCTGACCGATTGCTGAACCCGCCTCCACCTTCGTTAATTGTATTCTTCCTATGGGTTGTGTATGTTTGTGCAGAACTTTACCTGTTTGTGGGTCTTTCACTTCTCGAACTACTCGTTCCACCGACATTAACATACCTGGCTTCAGACCATCTTTCGCACCCTTATTAATAATCACTTGTCTTTGGGTAACATCTGCAATAATTGCAACTACATCCGGTAACAACAATGGTAGTGCTGCAATAGTTTGTTCGTGTCCAGCAATCGCTTCAACTACCTGACTAATAGCCCGTTCTGCCGCATCGCTTAAAATTTTATCCCTTGCATCCGTAACGTTGACATTACCAAATTGGCCTACCATTGTACCACCACTTGAATGCTCCACCGTACCCACACCTTCAGCAACTGCTAAAATCTCTGCCGTTACTGTGCTGACGATACGAGCAGTTAATTTGACATCTGCTGTTTGCTTGTGATTCACATTCACAATGTTAAATATGCCGATATTAGTTGCTGACCTTGATTCTTGGACACCGAACTGAGTGATTGTGCCAATCACAACGACATCAGCTCCTAGTAAACGCCCCACTTGAGCGGCTGTTGATAATTCAATACGGCCACTGGCACCCAAATTTTGTTCTGCTAAAATCTGATTAATTTTACTGCGTTCAATCACGATGTATGTACCATTTTGTACAAGACGATTAGTAAGTAAATCACTCACTGCTTTTGCTGGCCCTGTTGATCCTGATAAACCTAGCCCAGTTAAACCAGTGCTTGCAAAATCGAAATCTAAAACAGCAATACGTCGTTTCGTCTGAACTTGAATTTGTTCTAGACCAACTCCTTGAGCTAGAGCTCGGGAAATTGGCAAATTCACAAACTGTAAAACCTCTAGAGACACAACTAACCCGCCCGCAACCAATAACGCTTTAAACATAACTGCCTCTCCTCAACCACAGAGAATCAATCAGAAATTGCTTAAAATTTTAAATTCTCTTGACCAATTCTGTCTAGTCCTAAAAGTAAGAAAATAGTAAAGAAATAAAAAATAGCAGAAATTTTTAAGCATTTTCAGGGCAGTACAAAATACTTTTACCAGGATGGCTCCGGCGAATTGAATTAATAAATCTAAGTGTTTTGCCAGAATAAAAAAATCGTTTTTTATGTAATATTTTATACTAAAAAATAACAAGCTAACATTACCCTTTGATGATGGTTGGCCGTTAGTATATTTGATAGACATTTGTTATTTTTTGTTGTCTAGGATACAGAATGGTCTAGATGCTTGGTAGAGTAATGCCACAGCCAAGTAAGCCTGTCGCCTCAAGATTTTAGAGAATCGAATACAGGGGTGGTGCATTGGCCTTCTGACACTGAGGGCGGGTGAAAGTGGCCGACTAGACACTTAGTATTTTGGTATTGAGGATGGGTGAAAGGCGCATCGGACTCCTAACTAACCTGAGTTCGGGATAAGGGGTTGGTAAAAAGAAGTCATTGAGCTACCCTTACCCCCTGCTCCGCCTACCAGAACGGGAGAGAGACATAGGGGGGAGGGTGAATATAACAATTTGAGAATCATGCAAGAGGTCTAATCTCTTAACTGGAATCCAGAGATTACGAAGAACCAGAGGCGGGGGGTGCCCCCCTGCGACCGCTAATCATGAATTAATAGAGGTTCCCTTTATTCAAGCGAGCTATAGCAATCCTTTTTTAATTTGAAGGGTCGCAGGGCGTAGCCCCGTTTGGGATTTTCTCCCCTCTCCCTTGATGGGAGAGGGGCAGGGGGTGAGGGTGAATATGACAACTTAAGAATTACGCAAGAGGTCTAATAAATTGGCAACCAGATAAGGGCAAGGTTATTGGGCACCTCTATTTATTCAAGCGAGCCAAGAATCTCTTAACTGGAATCTAGAGATTACGGAGAACCAGAGACGGGGGCTACGCCCCTGCGACCGCTAATTACTAATTAATAGAGGTTCCCTATTGTTTCTGCCCATCATCCTGATAGTAAAATTCCGTTTCTTCGGCATTTGCTGGCCGCATAAAGTACACTGAATAATGATCCCCAACACCCAATATGTATTCTATATAGACAAGTTCACCTGACCATGTTTTTCCCACAAACGCATACGACATGGATGGCAGGTCAGCTTTCTTCACCCGAAACCCACGTTCATCCTGCAACATATACTCCACTTCTTTGTGAGATGGAAAATCCTTTTTTGTGTATTTATTAGGATTTTGGGACTCAGGATGATGCATCTGCTACAGCCTTTTCAGTAATTGTGGGAACCTCTATTTATTCAATCGGGCAAAAAATCCTTTAGTTAGAATCCAGAAATTACGGAGAACCAGAGACGGGGGCTGCGCCCCTGCGACCGCTAATCACCAATTTTTAGAGGTGCCCTTTCTAAATGACCTGAGTTCGGGATAAGGGAAAAGCGGGAGAAACTGTTAGGTTATCGGCCTTTAGACTTGCAGAAGGTAGCCGCAACCGTAACGTTCACCATCAGGGCAGGGCTTTGCCCATCAGCTGTAAAAGCCTTCTCTGGACACAGGAGGAGGCTTACAGCACTTCCCTTAACCCGAACTGACGTTAAAATTACGGACTTTTTGTGACTAATTCCCCCAGAAACTCCGGGTCTTGGAACAGGGGCGTACTGAGGTAGCGTTCCCCAAAACTGGGCTGGATCATGACAATCAGTTTCCCGGCATTCTCTGGACGTTGGGCAACCCGTACCGCCGCCGCCAGTGCCGCCCCGCTGGAAATTCCCGATAACAGGGCTTCTTCCCGTGCCAGTCTGCGCCCCCAGGTGATGGCTTCCGTGTCGGTCACGGTAATGATTTCGTCCAGCAAATCCATTTGAAGTACCCCCGGCACAAACCCCGCCCCGATGCCCTGAATTTTGTGCGGCCCCGGCTGCCCCCCGGAGAGAACGGGACTAGCGGCGGGTTCAACGGCAATGGCTCGGAAGCTGGGTTTACGAGGTTTGAGGGTGCGAGCCACGCCGGTAATCGTGCCGCCCGTGCCCACGCCCGCCACGAGAATATCAATGCGCCCGTCCGTGTCCTGCCACAATTCCTCAGCGGTGGTTTGGCTGTGAATTTCCGGGTTGGCGGGGTTTTGGAACTGTTGCAACATATAGGCGTTGGGGGTCGTCTCCACCAGTTCCCGTGCCTTACGAATCGCCCCGCCCATCCCTTCCATGCCAGGGGTTAACACCAACTTCGCCCCGTAGGCTCGCAACATCGCCCGCCGTTCCAGACTCATCGTCTCCGGCATGGTCAAAATCAGGTCATAGCCCCGGGCCGCCGCCACCATCGCCAGGGCAATTCCCGTATTCCCGGAGGTGGGTTCCACCAGCACCGTTTCCCCCGGTCGAATCAGCCCCGCCCGTTCCGCCGCCACCACCATGTGGAGCCCAATCCGGTCTTTGACCGAGGCCGCCGGGTTCATGCTCTCCAGTTTGACCACAATTTCCGCCACACACCCACACACCTGGGGAATGCGGTTAAGCCGCACCAACGGGGTACGCCCAATCAATTCAGTAATGTCATTGGCAATACGCATGGCACTATCTCGCTAAATGTAGTACATCAAATCCTTCTGGCGTAAGCTGTCCCGTTTTTGGCACAGGTCATTGAGGGTATAGTTTTGCCAAATCGCCTGGGTCGCCTGCCGGGTTTCCTGCCAGACCTGCCGAATCACCAAGCGTTCGGGGGTTGCTATGGCTGAGGGCGGCGAACTGTTCCCCTCCAAACACGCCCATACCTCCAGCAAGTTGACCTGCCAGGGTGAACGAGCGAGAAAATAACCCCCCTTAGCTCCCCGCTGACTGCGAACCAGATTACCCCGGCGCAGGGCGGCCAGCAGTTGCTCCAGATACCGATCCGGAATCCCTTGCTCCTGGGCAATCTGGCTAATCTGTACCGGTTCATCCTGCCCAAACCCATCCGCCAGAGCCATGAGAGCCAAAAGAGCGTACTCGATTTTGCAGGACAGTTCCACAGCGTCAGCATCCGCAAACCCACTGCCTTTTAGTATATACCGGTTTCCCCCTCGAGTTTTATGGGTTTAAGACATTTTTCCTCTGACCGCCGGTGGGGGACGACGATATAGCCCTCCTGTTCACTGCCCAAAACCTGATTTTTCGCTTCACCCCAGTACCACCAGTAGGCCGCCACGTAGGCACACATGAGGGCATCGAGTTGGTCTTCCACAACTTTTAGTTGGGTACTTTGGGTGGGGATTTCCGGTAAGGTCTCTAATTTTAATCGGGGTTCCGATGTGGATAAACTTAATAAAAAAGTTCGCAGTTTATTTAATTCCTTATGTCGCTCGGTGATTGCCCCTTTTTTATACTTGAGAATTTTCTCTAAATTAAACAAATGCACAATCGCCGGATGGGGAAAAACTTCAATTTGCCAACGATCATTTTTTTGAGGGGTAATAGCTGTCCCATGCCGAAATTGGCGGCTGGATAATGCTTGCCCAAACCCCATCGTGCGAGCGGCAAACGGACGACCCAAATTGGCCGGATAACACCCCGCATGATAGCGATGGAAATAGGCATGGGTTAACCGATCCGGTAATCTCATTCCCGTTGCATTGGGAATAATCGTCGGCGCATCCACCGCCACCCCCGCCGATTGCCCCAACGGTGCCCAGCGATCCACCCAGGCGAGAATATCATCGAGCGGTTGCCTCCGGTCTAAATCCAACAGGACAAGTGCATTACGTTCCCAAGCCAGACAACACAGACCCGAAGCCCCTGATGTCCAGCCCAGGTCAATGCCCAGGAACCGCAACTAGGACACCCCTTCAATGCGGTCTTCGATGTCTTGGTACAGTTGTTGTAAGCGTTGGATATTCTCCTCACTGGTCTGCCAATAACCCCGCCCATGCACCTCCAACAGGGTTCCCACCATGCGCCGGAAGGAATGGGGGTTCAAATTCAGCAGACGTTCCCGCATCTGGGGGTCATTGATATAGGTATTGTTGGCATCCTCGTAAATCCAGTTATCCACCGCTCCCGCCGTTGCCGACCAGCCCAGGGTATTGTTTAACCGCTTGGCAATTTCCCGCACCCCTTCGTACCCATGTTGTAATAACCCTTCGTACCATTTCGGGTTGAGTAACTTGGTGCGAGAATCCAAGCGCACCGTTTCGCTCAAACTCCGCACCCGGGCATCCGGCGTGGTCGAATCGGCAATGTAGGCTTGGGGCAGTTTGCCATCTTTGCGTAAACCGGCCACCACTTTGGTGGGATCGGAGTCAAAATAATGCGAGACATCGGTTAGGGAAATTTCCGAAGAATCCAAATTTTGCAACGTCACATCCACCCGTTGCAAACTGCTTTGAAACAGTTGGGCATTTTGTTGCATCGTCCCCGGTGAATCCGCATCAAATGCGTAAGATTTCCGGGTTAAATACATTTCCTGCAAATCCTTTTCCTGCTCCCAGGTGCTATTTTCCACCGCTAAATTCACATTGGCCGCATAGGAACCGGACGCATTGGAAAAGACCCGTGTGGCGGCCTGCCGTAGCGGGATTTGTAACTCCTGCGCCTGTTCCAAAGCGTGTTTACGGACAAAGTTCATTTCTAGGGGTTCCTCTGCTTCGGCTGCCAATTTCACCGCCTGGTCAATCAGGTACATTTGATTCAGGAACAAATCCCGAAAGACCCCCGAACAATTCACCACCACATCAATACGAGGCCGCCCCAATTCTTCCAGGGAAATTAACTGCAATTTATTCATGCGCCCCAGGGCATCGGGCATGGGTTTAACCCCCACCAACCAGAAAATTTGGGCTAACGATTCCCCGTAGGTTTTGATGTTATCCGTGCCCCACAACGTACAGGCAATGCTCTCCGGCCAGGCTCCCCCCGACTCGTGCCGATAGCGGTCTAAAAGACGGTTGACAATCACCTGCGCCTGCGCCACCGCCGCCGCCGTAGGAATGGATTGGGGGTCGAGGGCGTGAATGTTTTTGCCGGTGGGGAGTACTTCCGGTGTACGCACAGGATCACCCCCTGGCCCGGGGACAATGTACTCGCCTTCCAAGGCTTTTAGCAAGGCACCCAACTCGTTATCCGCCACAATCAATTCCAAACATTGCGCCAGATAATTCATCAGGGGTTGCAACTGCACCTGCTCCAATTGGGGGTAATCGGTTTTTAACACCTGAAACCAGGGTTCTTGCGCCCCCAAACCAAAGAAATTGAAGCGAGCCGTCCGGCCAATCCGTCCTTCGTGATCGGTCACGGTGTTTACTAAAATTTCAATCGCCTTTTGGGTGTCATGGTGCAGTTTTTCCAGGAGGGTGACGGCGTCTAAATTGCCCTGATTACTGAGGCGATAAATCGTATCCAAATCCTGCCCCAAACTGCGTGCTAAAATGCGGGGCAAACTTTCCAACCCATCCTCCGGGCGATCCACCTTAGCAATGCTTACTAAAGTAGCAATGGCTTCCTGAGCCGAAGGGGGTTGACCAATGACGTGTAATCCAAAGGGCAACAAACGAGATTCAATATCCATCAACTGGCGGTAAATTTTGCCCACCAATTCATCCCGTTGTTCCGGGGTTAATTCTTCCCCATTGGCTTCGGGTAAAGGCACATCCTGGTCTAAATTCACCAAGCGACATTGCTCAATAATGCTGTTCATAATGGCTCCCCCCCGCCCGGAATCTTTGAGGGTTTGATAAGAGGCAATTAACTCTTTCAATTCCCGCAACCCTTTGTACAATCCTGCTTGATCCGCCGCCGGGGTGAGATAACTGATCGTGGTTGCATACCCCCGCCGTTTGGCAATGGTGGCTTCCGAGGGATTATTGGCCGCATAGTAATAGAAATTGGGCAATTCGCCGATCAAATTATCGGGGTAACAATCGCCGGATAATCCCATCTGTTTCCCCGGCATAAATTCCAAGGAACCATGTGTACCAAAATGCAAAACCGCATCCGCTTGCCAAATATGATTCAAATAAGTGTAATAAGCGGCAAATCCGTGATGGGGACTGGCGGAACGGGAGAACAGCAAACGCATCGGGTCGCCCTCATACCCAAACGTGGGTTGTACCCCGATAAAAACATTGCCAAAATGCTTCCCGTAAATGAGTAAATTCTGTCCGTCACTATTCAATTGCCCCGGTGCTGGCCCCCACTGTTCCACAATCCGTTCGTAGTAGGGGGTAAACCGTTCATATTCCGGCACCGACATCTTATAGGCAATGTTCAAATTCGGACTGCCCACTAAGGCTTGCCGGTCGTGTAACACCGCTTCCATTAAGGCTTCGGCATTCTCCGGCATTTCTTCCACGTGATAGCCATTATTTCGCAGAGCTTCTAACACCCGATAAATCGAACCAAACACATCCAAATAGGCCGCCGTCCCCACATTTCCCTTATCCGGCGGGAAGCTAAATACGGTAATGGCAATTTTTTTCTGGCATTTGGGTTTCCGGCGTAAATTCGCCCATTGCATCACCCGTTTGGCGAGTAATTCCACCCGGTCTTGGAGCGCAATCGCCTTTCCGGTCGCCCCATCTCGCCCGGATAAAATAATCGGTTCAATCGCTCCATCCAGTTCAGGAATGGCAATTTGGAGTGCCACTTGGATTGGATGTAAACCCAGATCACTCGCCTGCCATTCTTCCGTCGTTTGAAATACTAATGGAAGGGCAACAATGTAGGGACGATTGAGTTTTTTTAATGCTTCTACTGCCTTGGGATGATCCTGACGGGCAGGGCCACCCACTAAAGCAAATCCCGTAAGCGAAACCACCACATCCACCAGCGGTTTTTGCGGCTGATTAGGTTGGTAGAAATAGGCTTCGACGGGCTTAGAAAAATCCAATCCCCCCGCAAATACAGGGATAACTTTTGCCCCCAAACATTCTAACTCTTGCACCATAGCTACATAATGGGCATCATCCCCCGTAATCAAGTGAGTTCGTTGTAGAACCAAACCCACTGTTGGAGCGAGGGGATCACGCAACTCTTCGCCAATATCCCAGCGATTTTCATACCAGTTAAGGTAATCTTTGAGGGATTCAAACATCCGGTTTGCCAAGGGATGCCAAATACCCATATCCGGGTAGGTAACTGGTTCTTGGAACGTTAATTTTTCATCCACTTGGGGCAGATATTTATCCGCTAACATTAATAGGAAATTGCGGATATTTTCCTGCGAACCGCCCAACCAATACTGAAAACTCAGCATGAAATTCCGCGCATCTTGGGCTTTATCCAACGGTAAATACTTTAATACTTTTGGCAAAGTTTGCAACAGTTTTAACATCCCATCTTGGAAGGACGACCCCGCCGCCTCTTTGCGTTTCCGCATGAACTGAGCAATGGCACTTTTGGACTGCCCCAACTGCGCCATTGAAAACGTCCCCATTTTATTTAATCGCATCACTTCCGGCAGGGATGGAAACACCACAATAGCGTGCAATTTCTCCCGATACGGAGTAACCGCCTGCACCACTTTTTGGGCTAAATCTTCTACGAAAATTAACGATGCAATAAATACATCCGCTTGAGCAATATCTTCCTGGAATTGTTGATAGTTTTCTGGGGAACGCAACTCTTCGATCAAATAGCCACTTAACTGCACCGCCAAATTACCGGGTTGACTATTAATTTCCCGTGCCGCCGCCGTTAACGTACTTTGATATTGGGGTTCCAACAGCACATAAACCACCCGCATGAGAGTACGGTTTTCCACATTTTCCGGTTGCAATTGACGGATAGCGGGCTTGACATAGGTGAACATAGGTCGCTGTCACACAAATTGGTCTATGAGTATTCTTACCAAAAAAGCCCCACCCCGTTGGCACAAAGGCTGTGGCTGAAACAATTTGATACGTTGCTTTACGTTGGTATAAATTTATTGCTTTTCAATGCGTTTTTTGCTAAGTCAACTCTGAACGATCAACCAACAGATAAGTTAGAGAACCAACGTCGGGGCTACGCCCTGCAATCCAAGATACGTGAATTAGTGATGGAAGTACCCTAAAGCAATTCCAGGGGATCAACATCAATGAGCAACTGCACCCCTTGCGGACAAAGCCGATGCAACCAACGCAAGTCCGGCCACAGCATATCATCGGTACGTTTTAATAACACCTGCCAGCGGTAACGATTGGCTAAACGGGGGATAAACGCCGGTGCCGAGCCAATACATTCCCAGGTGCTGTCCCGTAAGCCGGGATTAGAGGTTTGAGAC
>JAUQVQ010000008.1:0-14163 GCA_039794725.1 Gloeomargarita sp. HHBFW_bins_162 | reverse complement strand
TCCAGGGTGGGCGGCGCAGGGGGCAATTCGCTCAACAACAGGCTTAAATCATAGCCCTGGGGACTGTTGGTCGGATTTGTCACTTCAATGCGAGATTTACCCGCTGGGATTTTGTCCTGCCATTGTTTGGATAAAGTAATTCTTTGTTTGTTGGGAGTAACTAAAACGGCGGTGAGATTATCCCCGCTAAATTTGATGGTTAACTGCTGGGGGGCATTCGTACTAAATTCGTACACTTGCGTTTGACCGGGGGTGAGGATGTTGTTCAGATTGGTTTCAGTACCCATTACCAATGGCAAAGGGATGGGCGGTGTGTTGGTATTCCCCGTCGGCACGGGGCTAGGGGTGGGTTGCGGCGTCGTCACCACCGGATTGTCCCAGGTGGGGGTGTCCGGCGGGCGGCGCATCACCCAACTCACCAGGAACCAGGAAAGTGTGCCGGTAAAAAGTACTAATAAAACACTGACAAAGGCCAGCAGGATGGGATTGTCCCAGGGGCTGGGTTTGGGTACGGTTAACGGGCTGGGTTTGGCGGCATACACCGGAGCCGGTGGGGTAAATTGGGGTTGGGGGCGAGCCACTACGGTAGGAATGGTACTCACCGGCGGCAGTTCTGGACTTACCCCATTGCTGGGCATTTCTCCCAGGGCTTTCAGCACTTCTTTCGCCGTTTGGTAACGGTCGCCGGGGCGGTGGCTGAGCATTTTATTCAGGACATTGGTAAGCGTGGGGCTGAGGGTAATATACTGTTGCCAACGCCAGGTCAATGTTTGGTCATCGTACAATTCTTGGGGTTCATAGCCGGTGAGCAATACCAACACCGTTACCGCTAGGGTGTAGAGGTCACTGGCTGGGTACACCCGCCCCGTTTGCAGTTGTTCCGAGGGGGCATAACCGAGTTTGCCCACGGAAGTAGCTCCCGATGCCCGTGCCGGTTGCAGACGGCTGGCAATATCTTTCACCACGCCAAAATCAATCAAAACCGGCATTTGGTCGGTTTGTCGAAGCATTAAATTATCGGGGGAAATGTCCCGGTGAATGACACCGCAACTGTGGATGTATTCCAAAACAGGCAATACTTTTAATAACAGTTCGTAGGCTTCTGCTTCGGTGAAGGGTTGTTGACGGCGCAGGCGTTCCGCCAAGATGGTGCGGTAGTTTTTCCCTTCGACGTAATCTTGTACGAGAAAGAGCCGTTGTTCCTGCTCAAATAAGGCATGAAATTGGGGAATCTGGGGATGCCGCAACTGGTACAAAACCGCCGCTTCCCGTTTGAATAGTTCTTTCGCTTTTTGGATTTGGTGGGGTTCCCCCCGGGCGGGCATAAATTCCTTGAGAACGCAGTATTCATTAAAGCGATTTTGGTCGTGGGCGAGATAGGTGCGGCCAAACCCCCCTTGCCCCAATACCCGTACAATGCGGTACCGATTTTGTAAAACCGTATGAGTGGTTAGCGGGGGACGCATTTCCTCACAACATGAATAATTAATTTTAGTTTAATCCCTACAGGCAAGACCCTTGCGTGATCCATTCCGAGAAGCACGATGTATTTAACCTGAGTTCGGGATAAGGGGTTGGTATAAAAAAGTCATTGAGCTTCCCTCTCCCAGAACGGGAGAGGGGAGTAGAATGATCGGAGGCTGTCGCCCCTGCAACCGCTCATGATGAATTGAGCGAGGTTCCCTTTATTTTGTCTAGGCAAGTTCAGCACAATGGGCGAGGATAGCTTGAGCGGCTCGCTCCGTCGCACCGGGGGCACCCAACGCCTGCCGAAATTCCTGATACCGCTGGCGCACGGGGTCGGGGTTGTGTAAATAGTCTAAAGCCAGTTGGGTGAGCCGCTGGGGGGTGGCCTGTTCTTGGAGCAATTCGGGGATAATTTCCCGCATCACCACCAAATTCACCGGCGACATAAAGGGAATCTCAAAGCGCAAGACGTGGCGGGCTAACCAGGCCGTCACCGGACTCACCCGATAGAGTACCACCTGGGGCACGTCCAACAGGGCGGTTTCTAAATTCACAGTCCCCGATTTGGCTAGGGCAAGATCGG
This sequence comes from Gloeomargarita sp. HHBFW_bins_162, assembly GCA_039794725.1. Lineage (GTDB taxonomy): Bacteria > Cyanobacteriota > Cyanobacteriia > Gloeomargaritales > Gloeomargaritaceae > Gloeomargarita. The sequence goes on along the minus strand of JAUQVQ010000008.1, from coordinate 12,113 downwards.
CGGCGGCAATCACCCGGCGGGGCGGTTCGGTCACCACTCGTACCCGTAAATTGGACTTACGAATATCGGCTTCTAATCGGGCTTGATACTGGGGCAGGGCGAGGGGCAACCAAAATTCCATATCGGGGTACTGCTGTTGTAATTGTTGCGCCGTCTCTGCCAAGACCGGCCAGAGATACTTCAATTCCTGTTGACGAGATGCGGGCAACAGGGCAACCATTTTTTGGTCGGGGGCAATGCCCAATTGTTGCCGTGCCACCTGCCGAGATTCCGCCTCTGCGAGCGCATCCACCAAGGGATGACCCACCCATTCCACCTGGGGCACCCCCGCTTTGTGGTAGTATTCCGCTTCCTGGGGAAACACCGCCAACACCTGGTCAATCAGGCCGACAATGCCCTGGGTATTCGCCGTGCGCCAGACCCACTCCTGGGGGGCGATGTAATAAATCAAGGGACACCCCCAGCGTTTGCACAGCCGCGCCAGGGGCAGATTAAACCCCACATAATCGATCAACACCACCACATCCGGGGGCTGAGCGGTCAACACCCGCCGCATTTGTTGGAGTAACCGCAGGGTGGGTAAGACAAACGGCAGATGTTCCAATAAACCAATCGAACCCATCTGGGTGGTATCAGCCAGGAGTTTTGCCCCGGCGTGCGCCATCCGTTCCCCACCAATGCCCAGGATTTCCAGGTCAGGCCGCAGTCGTTTCAGTGCGTCAATCAGCAACGCCCCCTGCAAATCCCCGGAGACTTCCCCGGTACTAATCAGAATCCGTGGCACTCGGTTTTGCCCCTGGAATCGGTCCCCGCCGTCCGGGTCCTTGGGATTCCACCAAAAACTGATGCAAATGCCGCAGGGTTTCGTACTGGTCGGTCAAGGGTTGCAACTGCTCCAACGCCTGGGATAGGGTTAACCCGGAACGGTAGAGCAAGCGAAATGCCCGTTTGAGTGCCTGCCCCTCTTCCCCTTGCGCCAACCCCGCCCGTTGCAGTCCCACCCGGTTGAGCAGGCGTACCCGAGCCGGATGCCCCTCCACCAACATATAAGGCGGCACATCCCGGTCAATCCGACTCATCCCCCCCACCATCGCCAAGCGACCAATCCGCACAAACTGATGCACCCCCAACATCCCCCCAATCGTCGCCCGGGACTCGATATGCACATGACCCGCCAAAGCCACACTATTCGCAATCACAATCGAATTTTCCAACACGCAATTATGCGCCACGTGTACATACGCCATCAGTAAATTATGATTGCCAATAACCGTTTCTTCGCCCGCCCTCGTCGCCCGGTTAATCGTCACGTATTCCCGGATGAGATTATTATCCCCGATGCGGACACGGGACAGGGAACCGTCGTACTTCAAATCCTGAGGTTCCAAGCCAATCGCCGCCCCCGGAAAAATCTGATTGCCCGTGCCAATTTCCGTATCTCCATCAATCACCACATGGGCACCAATCGTCGTTCCCGCCCCGATTTTGACCCGCTCCCCAATCACCGCATAGGGGCCAATCTGTACCGTGGGGTGAATTTGCGCCCCTGGATGAATTACCGCCGTAGCATGCGCTAGGGTCACAACAACCTCGGACACTCCCGGACTAAACGAACGCCTGTGGGTCACATGGCTCATTCTGATTGTACTCGTCCCCTGGTCATTTCGAGAGCCAACTTGGGGGAGAACTGGTTTGCAACGCCCGGATAATTTTCTGATTGGCCTTGGGAAAAGGGTAGTTGGACAGGTCAGCCAATCCCACCCAGGCGTAGGCTTGACACCCCCGCAGTTCTGGTGTACCGCTTTTATACTGACAATGATGCACCACCAAAGTCACCTGCAAATGACTGTAGCGATGGTTCACGGTAACGAGATGTTCCTGAACGTAAATTTCGATGCCCAATTCTTCGTAAATCTCCCGTCGAATGCAGTCGGGGATGGACTCTCCCGGTTCAACTTTACCCCCCGGAAATTCCCATAAATTGGCGAGTAATCCGGTCTTTGGGCGTTGGTCAATTAGTATCTGTCCTTGAGGGTTCCAAATCACCCCAACACCGATGAGGCGGTGGGGGATATCTTTGCTGGGTTCCGACATAGGGAGTAGATGGGTTTGGTGGGTTTGGTGGCTTATACACCCATTTTGCCAGGGACAACGTTCACATCGAGGAACTTTTGGTAAACAAATTATTGCGCCCACATCCATCAGGGCTTGGTTAAAAAGACGGGGTTCATCCGGGCTAAGTAATTGTTCAGAATAGTCCCAGAGTTGTTTTGTGTTGCGATTAGGGGGTGTCGTTAAGGCAAACAAACGACTCAAGACCCGTTTGACATTGCCATCTAAAATGGGTACAGGCACATTAAACGCATGGCTCAAAATTCCCCCGGCTGTGGTGCGGCCAATGCCGGGGAAGGTGATTAAAACGTCTAATTCTTGGGGAATCGTACCGGCATAATCGCGCTGAATAATCTGGCAGGTTTGGTGGAGATATTCCGCTCTGCGATAATAGCCTAACCCCTCCCACAGTTTGAAAATGTCCGGCAATTTTGCCTCAGCACAGTGTTGGATCGTAGGCAGGGTTTGTAACCATGTTTGGTAATAGGGAATGACCGTAGTAACTTGGGTTTGTTGCAGCATGAATTCGGAAACGAGAATGGCGTAGGGGTCATGGGTTTTTCGCCAGGGTAAATCTCGCCCATATTGGGCATACCAAGCGAGTAATTGGGTTCTGAACCATTGCGTATTCATCTAGGGTACTTCTCTGTATTGCAGTAACAGGGAAGTTCTATTACTAGAACACCCAAATTGCGGAGAACCAAAGGTGGGGGATACCCCCTGCGACCGCTAATTCACAATTTTTAGAGGTACCCATTAGATACTTTCTCCACCCAACCCCTCGGTAAAAAAGGCAACGGTCTCCTTTAAGACCTCAATAAATCGGTCAATTTCCGCCAAGGTGTTATAAAAATACAAACTGGCACGGGCACTGGAAGCAATTTCTAAATAATGGTGTAACGGCTGGGTACAGTGATGCCCCGCTCGGATGGCAATCCCCGCCTCATCCAAAAGGGTGGAAATGTCCAAAGGATGCACATCCGCAAACGTAAAGGCTACTAATCCGGATCGTGCCGGAGGAGCCGGGCCAAGTAAACGAATACCGGGAATTTCATTTAATTTTTGCCATAAATAGGTGACTAATTCTTGTTCGTAATCATGGATAGCATCAAGGCCAATTTTCTGTAAATAATCAACAGCGGCTCCTAACATAATGGCTTCGGCAATAGCGGGTGTACCGGCTTCAAATTTATGGGGAATATCGGCGTAGGTACTGTAGTCAAAAAACACATCAGCAATCATTTCCCCACCGCCCAAAAACGGAGGCATTTGCCGCAATAATTCCGGTTTCCCGTAGAGAAACCCCGCCCCGGTTGGCCCACACATCTTATGCCCGGAAGCCACCAACCAATCACAATCTAAGGTTTGCACATTGACAAGCATGTGAGGTACAGCTTGACAGGCATCGAGTAAAACTTTTGCCCCCCAATGATGCGCCCGTTGGATAATTTCCTGCACTGGATTGACACAACCCAATGTGTTAGAAACATAACTACACGCCACTAATTTCGTGCGGTCGGATAAAAGAGATTGATAATGCTCAAAATCAAAGGTTTCTTGAGGAGTTAATCGCACAAATTTGAGCACCGCTCCCGTGCGTTGGGCGACCCATTGCCAGGGTACTAAATTGCTATGATGTTCCATCACGGTCAGGATAATTTCGTCCCCCGGTTGCAGTTGCGTCATCCCCCAACTATAGGCCACTAAATTAATCGCTTCCGAAGCATTGCGGGTGAAAATCAGCGATTCCACACAGGGAGCATGAATGAGTTGGGCACATTTAGCCCGAGCTTCTTCATAGGCTTGGGTTGCCCGATTACTTAGGGTATGAACGCCCCGATGCACATTGGCATTGGCAAATTCATAGTAATTCTGCAAACATTGCAACACCTGCCGGGGTTTTTGAGAAGTTGCAGCATTATCAAAATAAATTAGGGGATGCCCGTTAATTTCCTGTTGCAAAATGGGAAAATCAGCACGGGTTTCTTGCGCCAAATTACGAATCGTTGTTGTACTCATAGGGTCGCCTCCATCGGCATTTCTAAAGCATGAGATTGGGTTAATTTGTGCATCCAGGTTTGGCATTTGTGGCGCAGGCTGGGGAAGGGAATTTCCTGTAACAATTCCTGGGCAAATCCGGCCACCAATAGCGAACGAGCGGCCAGCCCATCCACCCCCCGACTTTGCAGATAAAACAAGGCGTCCGGGTCTAAATCGCTCACCGTTGCCCCGTGCGTACATTTGACATTGTCCGCCTGAATTTCCAACTGGGGGCGAGTGTCCACTTTCGCCTGTTTGGAAAGCAGCAAATTCTGGTTCAATTGCCCCGCATCGGTTAACTGGGCGATGTGTGCCACCCGCACCATCCCCTGAAACACCGCCTGCCCCTGGTCGGCCACCACACACTTGTGCAATTGGCGACTGTAGCCCTGGGGGTGGTTATGCGTAATGACACTGTGCATATCGCTGTGTTGCTGTCCTCCGACCAAGGTTAACCCCCGCAGTTGGGTGACGGTTCCTGTGCCCATTTGGTTCAGCACCGGCTCGCACCGACTCCAGACTGCCCCGGCACTCACGGTTCGCAAGGTGTAATGGCTGTCCTGCGCTTGCTGTCCGGCCAAGCGCAACAAATGAAATGATTGTAATGACTCGTGCTGGATGATGTAATGCTCTAAATAACTCCCTGGTTCTAAATGAACTTCCACGACTCCGTTTGTCCAACAGCACCCCGTACTGACGTATTCCTGCACCAGGGTTAGCCGTGCCCCTTCTGCGAGGATCACGACGAAACGAGGACACGCCAGCAGTGGAGTGGCCTCCGCCTGACTCTGATGGACGAGGTGCAGGGCTTGGGTGGGATTTCCCATCACCCGTACCATGACCACCTGGGGAACCGTCGCCTGGTTCAACGCCGTGAACCCGTCGCTGGGTAGCCCCTGCCCCAAACTCTCCCGTTCCGTTGGCGATAAATCCGACCAATCCCCCAACGTCACCCCCGCAGGCAAGGCACTGTGATCCACTACGCAACCGTTGACCACCGTGACATAACAGGGTAACTCCGCAACCCGTTCAGCAGAAGTATTATTAATATAATTACTTTGTAGTAATTGAAATGAGGTGGACAAAAGGGATTTCACCTCGGTTCCTCGCCAGGCTTCCCGGTCAAGTCCCGGCCAGTTGGGGTCATCCAGTTGAGCAAGAGCCTGATCCCGCCAAGCCAGAAATTCCGGCTCTCCCCAGGTCGTGCGCCCCGTGCGCCAATCAGTTGCCATCCTCGTCCCCACGCAACCAGTCGTACCCCCGCTCCTCCAATTCCTGCGCCAATTCCTGCCCACCGGTGCGGACAATCCGCCCCCCCTCCATCACATGCACAAATTGGGGGGTGATGTAATTTAACAACCGTTGGTAATGGGTAATTAAAATCACGCTATTGGTGGGCTTGATTAACTGATTGATGCCCCCGGCGACAATCCGCAAGGCATCAATATCTAAACCGGAGTCGGTTTCATCTAAAATCGCTAATTCCGGTTCCAACAAAGCCATCTGCAAAATTTCGTTGCGTTTCTTTTCCCCCCCAGAAAATCCCTCATTCACACTGCGGGCGAGAAAGGCACTATCCATCTGCACAATCGCCAGTTTTTCCTGAACCAAATCATCAAAATCCAGGGCATCCAACTCCGGCAACCCTTGCGCTTTGCGGCGGGCATTGGTAGCCAGGTATAAAAAATCCCGATTGGTAACACCAGGAATTTCCAAGGGGTATTGAAACCCCAAAAATACCCCCAAATGCGCCCGTTCTTCGGGAGCCAGAGAGAGCAAATCCTGCCCCCGATACCACACTTCCCCACCCGTTACGGTGTAATCGGGATGCCCCGCCAAGACTTTTGAAAGCGTACTTTTGCCCGAACCATTGGGTCCCATAATGGCGTGAATTTCACCGGTTTTCACCGTTAAATTGACCCCTTTCAGGATGGGCGTACCGTCAATTTCTGCGGTTAATTCCCGAATGGTTAATAACGCTTGGGTACTAATTTCCGGTGCAACAGCAACAGTCATCCAACCACCTAAAATAAAACAGCATTATTGCTCCCCGAAAAACAGGGATAATTGCTTTCCCTATTCACCTACGCTAACACCTCTGGGGGTGGGTCGCAAGGAACTGGTTACGCCGGGGGACGCATCACCACTTGACCCATGAGGGCGGGAGTAAGGTAGGTTTGCGCCGTCTGTTGCAAAACCTGAGCCTGCAAACTCGCCACCGTCCCCGGATACCCCAACCCTGGGCTAATATCCCCCAGCACAGTCTGGTAATAGCCGTAGAGTCCCGCCCGTTCCGCCGGGGTTTCGTTGGCAAAAATAAACCGACTGGCCACCCGGCGCCGCAGATGCGCCAATTCCACCGCCCCAATCGGTTCCGCCGCCAAACAGGTCAGGTGTTCCCGAATCACCTCCAACACCGCCGGGAGATGCGCCGCCGCCCCTTGCACTCCAATCCAGAACAATCCCTGATGCACAAAACTCATATTTTGTACGGTAATGCCCGTGACCCAACCCCGCTCATGGCGCAATTCCCACACCAAACGGCTGGTGCGACCCTGCCCCAAAATCATCGCCAGGGCATCCAACGCACACACGGTATCAAAATCCGTCAACCCAGGCACACGCCAGGACAACACCATACGGGCTTGCTGGACATCGTCCACGAGTTCTTCCTCGTGCCGGAAGGTACACACCGGATTGGGAAAGGTGCAGACCGGCGCTGGGTCACTGCTCTGGCGGTCTTGTAAACAGGGAATCACCACATCCAACAGTTGCTCTACCGGCAAATCCCCCACCACCACCGCCGTCAGCCGTTCCGGGCCGTACCATTGCCGGTGAAAATGCCGCATTTCGGCGGGGGTCAAGCGTGCCACCACCGCCGCCGGTCCCAACACCGGGCGGGCGTAGGGCAAACCCGCAAACGCCAATTCCATCACCCGCTGCATCAATCGCCGTTGGGGGACATCCTGCGCCCGCCGAATCTCCTCCAACACCACCTGCCGTTCCCGCTGAAACTCGTCCGCCGCCAACCCCGGTGCCATCACCAGGTCAATCAACAGGGGAGCCACCTCCGGGAAGTCTTGGGGAGCGGTGGTCACAAAAAACTGGGTGTATTCCTGGCTGGTGGCCGCATTGGTCATGCCGCCGACCCGTTCCACCCGTTGTTCAAACTGCCCCAACGGGATGCGGTCGTTGCCCTTAAAGACCATGTGTTCCAAAAAGTGCGCCATGCCGTTGTGGTCGTCCGTTTCGTGCTGGGAACCACAGCCCATCCAGAGGGAGAAATTCACGGTCGCTCCCGGCATCCGTTGGGCAATGATGGTTGTCCCGTTGCTTAAAACTTGAATCGTGGGTGGCTGGGTTACCTGGAGCGATTCCGTTTCCTGAATGACCAGCTCACTGGGTGCAAACATGCCAACCCTCAACGTAACACTTTATCTATCATAACCTGTGGGTCGTCCCTTGGGCATCTCTATTCTGACGGGGTTTGCCCCAGCCATTGTTCCACCCGTGCGCCCCAAGCGGTTAGGGAAAACTCCTGCTCCGCCACGTGCCGACACCGCCTGCGGTTCAATGCCCCGACCCGTGTCACAGCGGTGGCTAATCCCTGAACATCCCCCGGCGGCACCAGCCACCCCGTTTCCCCCTGACGGACTAATTCCCCCGGTCCCCCAATGGCGTAGCTCACCACCGGCACCCCGCAGGCGAGGGCTTCCATGACCACATTGCCAAAGGCTTCCACCCAGTGGGGCGTAACCAGCAGGGCGAGACATTGCCCCAAGCGTTTTTGTAATTCATCCGTACTGAGAAATCCCTGGTAATAATCCTGCGCTTCCGGGAAGTGGTGACAGAGGGTTTGCCAGTAATCCGGGTCGGCAATTTTGCCCATAATCCGCAGAGGATACCCCGTTAACCGAGCCACGGTGAGGGCATCGCCCAAGCCTTTTTCCGGGGCAATCCGTCCCACCCATCCCAACACCGGCTGCGGCGTGGGACAAAAGTCGTACTGGTGAATATCTAACCCATTCCCCAGGATGGTCACCCGCTGGGCAATCGTTTCCCCGAAGGTCATGGCCTGGGCGTGGGTGTGCATGGCGACTCGGTGGGGGTAGTTTTCACAGACCTGGGTTAGTATTTCATCCAGATAATCGACTAACGAACCCATACTGATCAAATGCAAAACCGGGCGGTCAAAAAACGGCGTGAGGTACAACGGCAACCAATCGTAGGCCAGGTTAATCGCCGCATCCCACGGTTGCGCCCGCACCGCCTGCCACATGCGGCTGAGGACATTCCCCGCTGGCATGGTGATGGGGTCACGGCGGTCTTGGTTTTGGGCAATCGGTTGCCGAACCCCCGGAACCTGGATGAGCGGCACTCCGGGTAAGACCGAACCTTCGGGGGCAACCACCGTCACCCGATGCCCCTGCTGGTGCAGAACGGTTACCAAATTGGCTAGGGTCAATTCCACCCCGCCCCCCAACCCGGAACCCAGCGGCCCGACCGGGGTCGAAACACACAGGATATGCATTTTCGGTACTACATTTGCCACATTTTCCCACCCCCGAGGGACAAAATTCGGGTATTCCTGTCAGAATAATGTAGAGTATGCCTGAATAGATGTATAACGCCGGATTCCCGTTGGCATGACCCAAACCCCTGACCCGAAATTGATGCCCCCGGAAACCCAGCCGGTGACGGTTGCGCCTCCCCCGTCCTGGTTAGACCGGTGGCCGTTGTTGGTGCTGGGGACGGCATTGGTCTCCGGTTTGGTGGGTTTTGGGGCGGTGATTCTCATGTTGCGCCTACCCAGTTTTCCCAAGTGCAATAACCTGTTTCTCCCGACGGCTTCGGTGGCGAACCGCTTGTACTGCGCTCAGGAGGCGGCCAAGAGTAAGGATGTGGCCGGGTTGGAACGGGCGATTACTCTGGTGGCAGATTTACCGAGCGATCACCCCCAACGGGCGGAGATTGACCGCTTTATCAACACCTGGGCGATGGATTTACTGGCGCTGGCGAACGAACAGGTGCAGGCGGGCAACCTAGAAGCGGCCTTGACCATTACCCAAAAAATTCCCCCCGGCACGGCGGCGGCGCAGTTGGCGCAGGAAGAACTCCGCAAGTGGCAGATGGGCTGGACGGAAGTGACCCGCATTTACGAGGAAGCTGAGGCGGCTCTCCGCAAGGGGGATTGGCGCACGGCGATGGCGCAGGCCAGTATTTTGCCCACGATTAACGAATCCTACGCCCAGACCGCCCGTTTCCAGGAACTCAGCCGCATGATCGTGCGTACCCGCCAGGAAGCCACCATTTTGGAACAGGCGGAGGGGTTGGCGCAACAGGGGCAGGTGCAACCACTGCTGGAGGCGATGGCGAAAACCAAAGAAATTCCCAAAGACAGTTACCTATTTGACCAGGCACAGGCGAAGTACCAACGCTGGGCACGGGATATTTTGGATGTGGCGGCCATGCGGGAATTGCGGGCACGGAACCTAGCCGGAGCCTTGGCGGCGGCGCAACAGGTTCCCCCCGATGCCAATTTGCGGGAAGAGGTGGCGGATTTTACGGTCTTAGCGGAAGCCGAAGCCCAAACCTGGAATGACACGGTGGCCGGGTACCAAGCCGCCATTGCCAAGGCCAAAACCCTCGACCCCAGCCGCCCCCTGTATAACCAGGCGCAAATTCAAATTGAAACCTGGCAGCAGACCATCGTGGCCTTAAACGTGCTCAACCAAGCCCGCCAGGTCGCCAGTGCCCGCACGGTAGCCGCTTGGAATCAGGCGATTGCGTTGGTGCGGCAAATTCCCAGCAACAACCCCATGTGGAACCGGGCGCAGGCGGAGGCGGATGCCTGGACGAACCAAATTCAAATTGCCGAAGATAGCCCAATTCTCGCCCGTGCCGAGGGGTTAGCCGCCGCCGCTACCATTGCTGCCTACAGCAGTGCCATCGCCGAAGCCCAGCAGATTCGGCCTAGTCGTGCCCTTTATTCCCGGGCGCAGGAACGGGTACGGGAATGGCAAACCCGCCTGGAAACCTTGCAGGATCAGCCGTTTTTGGATGCCGCTCGCCAAGCCGCCGACCGAGGCGATTGGAATGGGGCTATCAACGAAGCCCGTCGCATTGCCGCCGGTCGGGCGTTGTACAACCAAGCCCAAAGCCAAATTCAACAATGGCAGGGACGGCTCCAATTCCAGGATGCGGAAAAACAGGCCGCCCTCAATACCCCCAGCGGTTGGGTGCGGGCGATTCAACTGGCCCTACCCCTACGCAACCAGGGTGATATCAAACCCCAGGTGGAACAATTGCTTATCCAAAGCAGTAACAGACTCCTCGAACAAGCCCGCCAGCAGGAAACCAGCAATCCCGGCGACGCCCTCAACTGGGCCAGACAAATTCCTCCCGGTACGCCTGCCCATGCCGGTGCCCAGGAATTGATCCGCAAGTTGGCACCTCCTCCCTCCCCCAGCCCGTCGCCGACCGCCAGCCCCTAACCCATGCCGCCCCAGTTCACCACAGTGGTTTGTCCCCTGTCGGGGGGATTATTGCGGGATCAACCGTTGCGTGAGCAGGTTTTGCAGGAATTATTAATCAGTGAAAATATCGCCCCTCGCCGCCGCCATCCCTGGTATCGGGGGGGAACCGACCGGGAATTTTTGCAGTATATTTGGCAAACCTACCGCCGTTCCGTGAGTGAAGAGTATCTCACTCAATTGATACACAAATATCACCGCCAATATGAACAAAAATTATTAACCTTACCCAAATTACCCTGGTATTGGGAAACGCAAAATTTTCTCCAAAAAGCCCACGATGAGGGTTATAAAATTGGTCTCAAAACCGAGCAAAATTGGTCAGCATTTTGGGATAGTTCATTCCCTGTTGACTTTGGCGTAGCTGATTATCGAGATTTAGTGCATCCCGAACAAACCCTAGTGGTTGAAAGCACCCAACTAGGCATTCAACGGGCACGGGCGGTGGGATGTTGGGTGATAGGTGTAGCGCACCAAATGCCCTATCACTGGATACAACGCTATGCTCATTGGGCGGTGGATACTCTTGCTGATTGGGAGTGGGAAAAATCTATATCCACAGCTAATTAGGGTCAGAGTGTTACCTCAAGATTCTGGGGAACCAAATACGGGGGCAATGCCCCTGCAACCCTTGAAATTCGCAAGGACTATAACAAAACAACCCCCATATTTGGGGGCAGAAATTGACCGATGCAATGGGGGGATGACCCATCCCTAGAGGTTTCTGGGTTGACCCCGGCGTTGTTGCCATTGTTGCCGTCGGGCTTCGAGTTGTTGCCGCTGTTCGGGAGTCAGAATCGCCTCAATTTGTTGGCGGGTATTGGCTCGAATTTGCCGCATTTGGGCTTTTTGGGCTTCGGTGAGGTTAAGTCCTTTCATCGTCATCCGACGCTGTTCCGGGGTTTGCCCCTGCATTTGACTCAGTTGTTGCCGCTGTTCTGGGGTCAAAACCTGTTGCATTTGGTTGCGCGCATTTTGGCGAATTTGTTGCATCCGTTGCTGTTGTTCAGGAGTTAAATTCAGCTCCGACCAAAACCCACGGCGATTGCTTTTTTGTGCAAGTTCAACCTCAGCTTGCGCCGGTGGAGCGATGATCACAGGAGTAGCCAAAACCAAACCCAACAGGGCGGGTAGAAACATTACATTCATGAACATTTCTCCTTAAAAGGTGGGGGGATACAGCCATGCAGAGTTCAATAAGAACTCCCCAGGGGTGTCTTTTCTGAGCGTTTTCATCCATTTAGACGGAGCTAAGGTCAGGGGGGTTCACTACAACAATAGACCTCTTGCGTAAATGTTAATAACTCAAACTCTAAACCCGTGAACAAATCAAGGTTTCTTAGCTTGGAGTCGTAGGGGCGTAAGCCCCCGTTTGGGATTTTCTCCCCTCTCTCTTGATGGGAGAGGGGTCTGGGGTGAGGGTGAATA
>JAUQVQ010000007.1:0-15087 GCA_039794725.1 Gloeomargarita sp. HHBFW_bins_162 | reverse complement strand
ATCTCCCCGTCTTGGCCGGTAAAACTTGAGGTCTGAATTTTGCAGAGCGTTATCTCAATGAGAACAATTGCTCCTAAAATGATCATAATCACAATGTCGGTGCAATGCCTAAATCTGAACCGCAAACAACCTCATCCCCCCGCCCAACCGTTACCCAACTGAAGGGGCGCACCCGCCCGACTCCCTGGTGGCGTTCTCTATTTTTGGGCAGTCTGCGCCTGGGGATTCTGGGCGTGGGACTGGGAGTGCTGACAGGCACAGGGTTGAAGATATGGCTCAGCCAAGGTCACGACCACCTGGGGCAATTCCCCATCCACGTTCAAGACCGCCCCCCCACCTGGCAGAGTTTTTTCTGGCCGCAAACCCCCGAACAAACGGCATTGATCCCCCAACCCCCCCGCACCACGACGCTCGAGGATTTAATTCCCCGGCGCGGGACGATGCAACCCCTGCAAGCACAACTGTTGCCCCTGATGCAACGCAATCCCAAAGTAACAGCCAGCCTATACATCGCTGATTTAGACAGCGGGGAGCATCTGGATATAGGCGGCACAAAAGCATTACCTGCCGCTAGTACAATTAAATTACCACTTCTGGTGGCACTGTTTCAAGATTTCGACCAAGGCAAGGTACGCCTCGATGAACGGTTGACCATGACCCAAGCCCTTAAGGCCGAGGGTTCCGGGGATATGCAGTTTCAGCCGGTGGGTACCACCTTTACCCTGCTGGATACGGCCACCCGCATGATTGTGATCAGCGACAACTCGGCCACCAACATGATTCTGGAACGGCTGGGCGGGAAAGAGGTGGTCAACCAACGCTTTCAGGAATGGGGGTTGCAAAATACAGTGGTGCGCAATCTCCTACCCGACCTCAAGGGCACCAATACCACTAGTGCCGCCGATTTGGTTCATACATTGGCACTCATTGAGCGGGGGGAATTGCTGTCTCGCCGCAGTCGGGATTGGGTTTTACACATTCTCCGCAGTACCCAAAACCGCAGTTTACTCCCGGCAGGGCTGGGCATGGGGGCAGTGATTGGTCACAAAACCGGTGATATTGGTTTCATTATTGGCGATGCGGGCTTAGTCGATACGGCGACAGGACAACGATATTTGATTACAATTTTTGTACAAAGTGCGTACAATGACCCACAGGCGATTCAATTACTGCAAGAGTTATCCCGCAAAACCTACCAATACCTCAACCGAACTAAGTCACCTGGCACACCCACCCCTTCAGGTACAACCCCTCCGGCACGTGCAAATTAACGCCATGATCCAACGGCTGCCCCAGCGGTTCAACCAGATGCACGGAACGACCACTGTCCAGGGCGGCTCCCGCCAGAATTTTTTGGAATAAATCCGCCGTGACCAAACCGGAGCAGGAAAAGGTGACGAGAAATCCCCCCGGTTTAACCAGTTTCATTGCGAATAAATTAATATCTTTGTACCCCCGACTGGCTCCGGGGATTTGTGCTTGAGAATCGGCAAATTTGGGCGGGTCTAAAAGAATGTGATCAAACATCATTCCTTGATCCCGATACCGGCGCAACTGTTGAAAAACATCCCCGGTAATGGTGGTTATCTTTTCGGAATCAAAGCCATTTAATTCAAGATTTTTCCGGGCGAGGTTGAGGGCACTTTCGGAACTATCAATTTGGGTGACGTGCTCACAACCGGCTTGTAATAAACTAACGGTAAATCCCCCGGTATAAGCAAAACAATTTAGAGCCGAACCGTAATGACAATAGCGTTGAATAGTTTGGCGATTTTCCCGTTGATCCAGATAAAAACCGGTTTTATGCCCCTGGCGTATATCCACCCAAAATTGCGCCTGATATTCCCGAATTAAAATCAAATCTGGCGGTTCTTTGCCAACCAATAACCCCGTTCGGGAGGGCAACCCTTCTTTGGTGCGGCTATCGGTATCCGAGCGTTCGTAAATCGTTGCCCCCGGATGCAATTCGACAAGTAATTCGGTAATGGTTTCCCGCCAAAACTCCGCCCCCCAACTGAGACATTGCACCACCAAAATATCGGCATACCGATCCACAATCAGCCCCGGCAAACCATCGGCCTCCCCATAAATCAGACGATAACTAGTCACATCCGCGCGTTGGGCTAACCGGTGCCGCCGTTGCACGGCGGATTGGATTTGGGTACGCCACCACGTGCGGTTAATCTCCCTATCCGGCTGAAAACTCCACACCCGCACCGCAATTTGCGACGCCGGCGACCAGGCTCCCCACCCCAAGAGCCGCCCGTTTTGACTAAAAATACCTACCGTTGCTCCGGGTTCGGGGCGACCCACCACCCGAGCAATGGCTCCCGAAAAGACCCAAGGGTGATGCCGGAGCAGGGATTTCTCCCGCCCCGGTTTGAGGATGACCCGTGCCGTGTCCACCTAGCTGGCGAGGTATTCCCGGATGTTGACCCGGCGGCGGCGCAGATGCTCTAGGGCTTGTTGCTCCAACTGGCGCACCCGTTCCCGAGACAGGTTCAGGCGCTTGCCCACCTTCGACAGGGACAGTTCTTTGCCATCCTGGAGACCAAACCGCAGGCTGATTACCTCCCGTTGCTGCGGCGTTAGTTCCGCCATCAACCGCTCCAGGTCACTCCGCAGAGCCTCCCGGGTGGTGAAATCCTCCGGCGAAATGCCCTGGTCTTCCAGCAATTCCCCTAACTCCGTGTCCTGGTTGTCGCCGATGCGCAGGTCCATCGAAATCGGCTGGCGCGCCATGAGTAGGTATTCCCGGATTTGCGCCGGTTCCAGTTCCAGGGCTTGGGCAATTTCCGACGGCGTGGCCGACCGCCCCAACTGCTGGGACAATTCCCGTTGGGTTTTCTTAATTTTGTTCAACTTCTCCGTGATGTGGATAGGCAGACGGATGGTGCGTGCCTGCTGGGCAATCGCCCGGGTAATGGCTTGGCGAATCCACCAATAGGCGTAGGTCGAGAACTTGTACCCTCGTGTCGGGTCAAATTTTTCCACACCCCGCTCCAAGCCCAGGGTGCCTTCCTGGATCAAATCCAGCAGTTCCAGGTTGCGCTTTTGGTACTTTTTGGCGATGGATACCACCAGGCGCAAATTAGCCTCGATCATCCGTTGTTTGGCGCGTTGCCCCCGGCGGATCGTATCGCGTAATGCCGTGACGGTCATCCCGGCTCGCTCCGCCCAGGTGGCTTCATCGGGGGGTTGGCCGGTTTCGGCGGCAATTTTGTCCCGCAATTCCAACAACTGCATCATCTGTTGCACCTGCTTGCCGTAGATGATTTCCTGCTCGTGGGTCAACAGGGGCACCCGCCCAATTTCCTGCAAATAGGTGCGAACCATATCCGGGGTCATCGCTCCCCGGCGGCCACCAGTATCAACATCACCGGAGCTGGCCAAGGTGCTGTCCAAATCAGTGAGGGCTTCGGAGTAATCAGTCATGGGGTCAATCATGGGGTGGGTGGGAAAAGCGTCAGTCATGGAAATAAAAAGGTATGGTCTGGTAGAGAATAAACGGGTGGAGTCTCCCCCAATCTAAGTAGTTTGTCGTTTCACGCTAAGATCACATCAACAGCATCGGCGCAACCATCCGACGTACGGATAAATCTCCTGAGTAGGGAATATCACTCGGGAACGGGGGGTGATAGGGTTAATCATCTCTATTAACATGGTAAACCAAATGTGTCCTTATGTAAATTGATACGACCGGCGGGGGAACTTGGATTGACTCCCAGACGGGGTTTTATCCTTCTCAGATTTCAGTATCTCAGAAATGTATAGTAGGTGTGGGGGTGGGTTCCCGCACCGTATTGGAAAACGTTCTCACCAAGGGAAAAGTTCCCTAAATCCCCAAATCCCGGCGAGCCGACTGGGCACGTGCCAGGATCGTTTCCCGATCCTGCTGGTTGTCCAAATAACCCAGTTCTTGGTAAAAGGTGGCATCGTAGGGGCGAGTTTGCATTACCACCGGCATCGGCACCGCATGACCCAAAACGAGTGCCTGTTGTTTGGAATCCAATTTCGCCAGCACCGAACGCAACCCCTGACCGCCGGAAACCCCGGTGAAGATGGCATCAATGTCTTTTTCATCATTCAATAGCGCGGTAATCCGGGTGCCAATTTGGGACATCACTTCATTGTCAATCCCCGACGGTCGCTGATCCACCACCAACAAGGTGACAAAATACTTACGCATTTCCCTGGCAATCGTGCCAAAAATGGTTTGGTGAGCAACCGCTGGGTTCAAAAATCGGTGGGCTTCTTCAATCGTAATCACGAGTTGGCGGGGGCGGTCGCTGGGGTTTTTACTTTGCAGGAATTTTTCCGCTTTTTTCACGTAGGAACTGTGAATCCGGCGGGTAATAATGTTGGTCGCCAGCATATAGGCCAGTAAATTAGATTGGGAGCCAAATTCCACCACGACGTGATGCCCCGCATCCAAATCCCGTAAAATTTGATTCACATAATTATTCGCTGAAGCCGAACGGATGTAAGTGAGATTTTCCAGGCGTTGCAATTTGCGTTGCAGTGCCATAATGGCCGCCGGACTGCCCCGGCGGGTTTGACAAAATTCTTGGATTTCGTCGTTGGTTAATTGCAAAAGTTGGGCAATCCATTGGTTATTAAATTCGGCGCGGAGAATGTTGGCATTCTCCAAACTGGCTTCAGAGAGATTCAACACTTCCCGCAGGAGTTCCAAATCCTCGACTTCAATCTGGTCTAAACTAATCCACAATTCCTGGGCGTGCCGCACCCCCCGCCGCTGAGTAGAAGCCGGGTCAAGGGTGTAGATTTTAACGTGGTCGGGGAAGAGCTGTTGCAACCCTTTCACCATCGACAGGTCTTTCCCTTCTTTCATCGCTTCCCAACCGTATTCCGAGTGCATATCAAAAATTAAATTCACAGCCGCCTGCTTGTGAATAATGCCGCAGAGCAATAACCGGGTTAAAAAGGATTTCCCCGTCCCCGATTTGCCAAAAATGCCATTACTCCGTTCCACAAACCGATCCAAATCCAGACAAATTGGCACCTCCATATCCAGAGGCCGACCGATGGCAAAATTGCGCC
Source organism: Gloeomargarita sp. HHBFW_bins_162 (assembly GCA_039794725.1). Lineage (GTDB taxonomy): Bacteria > Cyanobacteriota > Cyanobacteriia > Gloeomargaritales > Gloeomargaritaceae > Gloeomargarita. The sequence continues at coordinate 10,026 of JAUQVQ010000007.1, read as the reverse complement.
GCTGGGGGTCATCTTCCCACCCAAACACCGACCGAAAATCCCGCTCCGAGGCATCATAAACCTGACTGAAATGACTGGGGACGGTTTTTACCGGCAACAGTTCGATGGGCTGGTCGCCGTCCCCGGTAATCAGCATCAACATGGGGCTGAGGTTCACCGTTGAATAGGTACCTGTGCCCGCCAAGACTTGGGTGAGAAATTGATTGCTCGGGGCAGGCGGATCGGCGAGAATCCGGGGGCTGGCCGTGCCCAAAACCACATCGGTTAACATACAAAAAAAGCGTGCCCGTCGTCCCTGAACCACTAAAAATTTTCCTACCCGTAAATCTTCCACCGAAACATCAGGATGCAACCGGACTTCTATACCTTGGGTGAGTGACCCTTGAATAACCAAACCGAGCGGGGGTGTTGTGGTCATAAATCGTATCCGCACTCAAAATAAATTGATTCTATACTAATCGGAATGACCCCTAGATGGGAACCGATAAGAAACTCTACCTCATAATTTTATGATTTCTATCAAAAGTACCTCTATAAATTGACAATTAACGGTTGCAGTGGGGCACCCCTAGCTCGGGTTCTCTCTCGATTTTTGGGTAGCACTGTAGCAATCATCAATGAGATCACAACAGAAGTGATGCCTCGTTCCCGTCTGCCCCTCTCCCAGAACGCAAAACGGGGCTACGCCCTGCGACCCCGGTTTCACATGCAAAAAGGACTGCTACAATTGCCAAGCGGCAGTCGGTCACCCGCCGACGTTGGTTCTATAGCGATGCCACGCCAGCTATCCGAATCTCTGCATTTTAGCCAAGAAATTCTGCGGCCACCTGAGTAAGCAGAGGGCACCTCTAAAAATTCTAAATTAACGGTCGCCGGGGGGCACCCCGCCTCTGGTTCTCCAGAATCAGAAATTCTCTGCCCGTTTGAATAATAGAGCTACTCATAAAATTCTGATCCCCTATTGATTGACATACCAATCAGCGGCACCACTTCCGCTGTAGCAATCCCAAAAGGTTCGAGAACAACGAAGAAAAAAAAGAACCCGATACGGGGGCTATGCCCCTGCGACCCTTGTTGCCAATTCAAAAGGGATTACTATATGGTTAAGAAGGCACGCATTCAGGAGGGTTACGATGGCAGTTTTAGAACGGGTACCGGATGTAGTGTTCAAAACCCGGGTGCGGGATGAATCCGTCGGTGGCCCCAACCCGTTTCGCTGGCAAGACCTGACGACTCAAGACATTTTTGGCGGCAAAAAAGTAGTTCTATTTGCACTTCCCGGTGCCTTTACCCCCACCTGTTCAAGTAATCATTTACCCCGCTACGAGGAACTGTATGATGAGTTTCGGGCGTTGGGGATTGATGCCGTGATTTGCCTATCGGTGAATGATGCGTTTGTTATGTATCAATGGGGCAAACACCAGGGGGTGAAAAACATCTTTTTACTGCCCGATGGTTCCGGGGAATTTACCCGCAAAATGGGGATGCTGGTACGTAAAGATAATTTGGGATTTGGGATGCGTTCCTGGCGGTATTCCATGTATGTGAATGATGGGGTGATTGAAAAAATGTTTATCGAACCCAATTTTAGTGATGACTGCCCCACCGATCCCTTCGAAGTATCCGATGCTGATACGATGTTGAATTACCTCAAATCGCGCCAATTGTGACGGTTAGGGGGCACCCCCGCCATGCTCTCTGAATTCTAACGGAGAGGTTCCTTCCCCGATTGAATAAATAGAGGTGTCCCAACGTTATACTGGTATGCAAAAATGATCATGAACTCACCATGAAACTCACGAGTAAAAACCTGGATCAACGCGTGGACACCTGCTACGATGCGGTGATTGCTGGGGGGGGCGCAGGGGGATTGTCGGCGGCGATTTACCTGGCACGGTACGGGTTAAAATGTTTGGTAATTGAAAAGGGCAAAGGTCGTTCCCTGTGGATGCAGGAATTGCGGAATTATCTGGGGTTAGACCCCCATACACCAGGGCGGGAATTGCTCAAACATGGTACGGATACAGCCCTAAGTTGGGGAGCGGATTACCTCAGAGCGTTTGTGGATGGTGTGACCGATCACCAGGATTATTTAGAAATTCAGGTCAAAGTGGGAAAAACCAATCCAATGTTCGTATCATTCAAAACTAAATATCTAGTAGCGGCTACCGGAATTATTGATATTTTGCCCCAGTTGGATGATATGCAAAATGTCTATGATTATGCCGGTTATACTCTTCATGTCTGTATGATTTGTGATGGGTTTGATATGTGGGATCAAAAAGCCATTTTAATTGCGGGGAAAGAATCCCAAATCGAAGCCGCTTTTGTTTTGAATTGGTTTACCCCCTACATTACCGTTTTGACTCATGGACTATTCCCGGTTAGTGAACCGATGAAAAATCGCTTAAAAGAGCATGGTTATCCCTTAATTGAAACACCCATTGCCCGGTTTTTGGGAGAAAATCACCAGTTGCACGGTGTCGAATTTACCGATGGTACGCGCATGGAAGCGACAACAGGTTTAATTAATATGGGTTCGATTTATCACAACCATTACTTAAAGGGGATTCCCGAACTGACCTGGGACGGGGAAAACCTCGTCACCGATGAGTTTTGTCAGACGACCCATCCCCGCATTTTTGCCGTTGGCGATTTGAAAAAGGGAATCAATCAGGTGGCGGTAGCGGTGGCCGATGGCTGTTTGGCGGCAACCAAAATCTGGCGGCTGATCCGGCGTTCCCAGCCCCCCCGCATCTGGGCAGAAAATGTCGCTACGCCTGCGGCGGCACCCATCCCCGCCGGTTAAAATTGAGAGTAGATTTCATCGTTTAATGTAATGCTATTAACCATACAAAATCAGGTGCAACGACTCCAGGCGTGGTTCCAACCCTGGGCACGGGTGGTGGTGGCCTACTCCGGGGGGGTGGACAGTGCCTTGGTCGCCAAAATTGCCCATGATGTCCTGGGAGAGCGAGCCTTAGCGGTAACGGCGGTGTCGCCTTCTCTCTTACCTGAAGATTTGACGACTGCCCAAGAACAAGCGCAGTACATTGGCATTACCCATCATCTCATCAATACTCATGAACTTGCAAATCCCAATTATGCCGCCAACCCGGTTGATCGCTGTTATTTCTGCAAAAGCGAGTTATACGACACCCTGCGAATTTTAGTACAAAATTATCCTGCTACTCAAATAGTGGACGGGGTGAATGCGGATGATGAACAGGACTATCGCCCAGGGATACGGGCAGCCAGGGAGCGGGGGGTGCGCTCGCCGTTGAGTGAGTTAAATATCAGTAAATTAGCAGTACGGGAAATCTCCCGTTACTTGGGGCTCCCTTGGTGGGACAAACCGGCACAACCCTGTCTCAGTTCTCGGTTCCCGGCGGGAGAAGCGATTGATGCTGAGAAACTCTACCGAGTCGGGCGGGCGGAACAATACCTGCGACAGCGGGGCTGGCGGGTGGTGCGGGTGCGTTCGGTGGGGGATACCGCTCGCATTGAAATTCCTGCCGAGCAGTTAGCCCAGTTTGTGCAAACGATGGATATACCGGCGCTAGTAAACTACTTTCAACAGTTGGGATTCCGGTGGGTGACCTTAGATTTAGAGGGTTTTCGCAGTGGGAAACTCAACCCCAATGTAACTAATTAAAAACAGGTATTACATTTAATTAAGTCTGCGAATAATTGTATAAAGAATTGGCTGGAATATCCGATGAATGGGGGTGTTGTCCTGTAAATGTAATCTTTATCACCGGCAACTCATGTGGGGATTTTCTATCATGTGATCGGGAATAGATAGCTGATGCTATTTCCCCCTGGAAATGAGGAAGTTGACTGAGGGTGTTCGTTTTCAACGTGTGCATTTGCGCTCCGAACCGTATATTCACTGATGTGAGGTGATGAATGCGTAAGAATTATTGGTCACGGGTGTGGATGCCGGTCAAGACATGGCTAAATCACATCGAAATTCATGACCCCCGTATGGCGCGGCGTTTGTGTCAATGGATTCCGGCGCGGTGCCCCTTCCAACGGGAAATTTGGTTCCGGGGGCGGTGTCTTCTTCGGATTCCCGCACTGTGTCAGTTGAATCCGGTTTATGAAGAGTTGCTCCAATTGCGCTGGCGGGCATTGTGTTTTTTGGCAGAGGAATGCGGCGATGATGTGAGTTGTTATTGTCGTTAGACAAGCCGTCACAGGTGAACATTGAGCTAGGGTTTTCCAACCGGCTAATAACTACAGGACACCTCTATTTATTCAAGCGAGCCAAAAATCTTTTAGTTGGAATCTAGAGATTACGGAGAACCAGAGACGGGGGCTACGCCCCTGCGACCGCTAATCATGAATTGATAATGAATTAATAGAGGTTCCCTACAGTAAACCTCTTGCATGATTCTTAAATTGTCATATAGGAATCCGATTTGATTTTAGAACGGTAGTTTCGGCGAGAGGACAACTCTATGAGCATCCAAAGATTAGAGAGAACCAGAGACGGGGGGGTGCCCCCCTGCCACCGCTAATTACTAATAATTAATAGAGGTTCCCTAGAGAGAACCAGAGGCGGGGGTACCCCCTGCGACCTCTTCTTCTTTTGAGATTTTGTTCCATTTTCAGCTAGGATTGCTGTAGATAATCAGTAGAGGTGCCCTTTAGCCAGAGGGGGTTCATGGCACAATAAAACCATGATTTACCTGGACACCAGTGCGACAACTCCCCCTCACCCCCAGGTGACAGCTCGGGTAGCGCAGGTATTGGCTGAAGAATGGGGCAATCCCAGCAGTATTCACAGTTACGGCCAACGGGCGGCTCTGGTGGTGGAACGGGCTCGTCTGGCTCTTGCCGATTTATTGGGGGTGACCCCCGAAGAGATTATCTTCACCTCCGGCGGTACTGAAGCCAATCATCTGGCCATTTTTGGCATTGCCCAAAACTATACCCGCCCGCAACACATCATTACCTCGGCGGTGGAACATCCGGCGGTCAGTGCGCCGTTACAGGCTCTTGCCCAGCGGGGGTGGCAAATCACCGTTTTACCCGTTGATGCTACGGGTCGGGTTGACCCGGAAACCCTGCGGGCGCATCTGCAACCCAACACGGTTCTCGTTAGTATTATTTATGGACAAAGTGAAGTAGGAACTCTACAACCCATTGCCGAACTTGCCCAAATTTGCCGTGAGCGGGGCGTTGTTTTTCATACCGACGCTGTCCAGGTGGTGGGGCGGATGCCGGTGCATATTCCCAGTTTGGGGGTGGATTTGCTCTCGTTGTCAGGGCATAAATTTTTTGCTCCCCAAGGGTGTGGGGCTTTGGTGGTGCGGCGGGGAGTCGGTCTCCAACCCTGGTTGTACGGCGGTGGGCAGGAAGGGGGACGCCGCTCGGGGACACCTCCGGTTGCTCTGTTGGCGGGCTTGGGGGTAGCGGCGCAGTTGGCGCAAACGGAATTTCTGCCGCACCAGTCCACCCTGCGGGAGTTGCGGGACTACCTGGGTGCTCGGTTGCTGGAATTGCCGGGGTTCCATCTGACGGGTTCCTGGTCAGACCGTTTGCCGCACCATGTCAGCGTAATCTGGCAGGATGGGGATGCCACCCACACGGGGAAAACCTTAGTGCATTACCTGAGCCAGCGGGGGGTGGCGGTGAGTTCCGGTTCCGCCTGTGCCAGTGGCAAAACCCAGCCCAGTCCGGTGTTGCAGGCGATGGGGTACGATGAGCGGCTGGCTCGCTGTGGTCTGCGTTTCAGTTTGAGCTATACGACAACCCAATGGGAATTGGATCAGGCGGTGGCGCTGTTGGCGGAAGTTGTGGCGATGTTAACCCCTACCCTCTCCCGGAATTGACATGGGCTTAACTGTCCCCAATTTGAGCGTATTCCTGGCAACCAAAAATCGCTTCTTGATGTACATAAAACTTAAATTCTAAAAGGTTATCAAACGGGTCACTGAGAAAAAATGTGCGGTGTTCGAGGGGAGAATTGGGAAAGCGTAATTTCGCCTCTTGATAAAAGGATAGATTCTTGTTTTTTGCCCGTTGATAAAGGTCGTGCCATTGGGATTCTGTGGGGAAAACCAACCCAAAATGGCGGGGATAAATACCCCTTTGGGCATGAAATTCCGAAGTGACGTGGGCAACCAATTGATGGCTGTAAAAATTTAAGATTAAAGAGCGGGGGGTTTCTCGTCCGGGGACACAACCCAGCCCGTGAACATAAAAATGTTTGGTTTGGGGCAGGTCTGCAACTGGGAACGCAAGGTGAAACAGGGGCGGATTCACAACGACTTCGCTCATCTTGTTTTAGGAATACCCGCATTTTATTATAGAGGGCATCCTAAAATAAGGGTGTCTCTAAAGATTGTCAATTAGCGGTCGCAGCCCCCGCCTCTAGTTCTCGGTAATTTCTACATTAGACCGCTTGCATGATTCTTAAATCGTTATATAGCAATCCTAAAAGATTTGAGAACAAAGAAGAAAGAAAGAACTAAAGGGAACCTCTATTAATTAGTAATTAGCGGTCGCAGGGGGGCACCCCCCGTCTCTGGTTCTCCGTAATCTCTAGATTCCAGTTAAGAGATTCTTGGCTCGCTTGAATAAATAGAGGTGCCCTAAAGACGGGGGCAACGCCCCTGCGACCCTTGTTGCCAATTCAAAAGGGATTGCTATATTCACCTGACGATAGCACGGTTAATCGGTGGTTGTTGGCAACCTTTAGTGAAGTAGTGTGAGGGTACCTTTTTTACGGCAATCCTCTAGGTTAAACAACCGGCAACGGGGGCATTGCCCCTGCGAGTCCTGTGCCAAACTGAAAAGGGATTGCTTTATTGATGCAAACGGCTACAAAATTTCTGACAAGAATGCAGAGATTATGCAGAATCAACGGTACCCCCCGGCGACTGCTCATGGGTAATTGCTCAAGCTACCCGTGATTGCCAGACTCATCCCCACAAAATCTAAAGGATTGATTAAGATTTAATAAGTCGCTTGCGCCGGGTCAGGATGTTAGGCAAGTTTCAGCAGCAAATCGCCGAGGGCAAAATTAAATGGCAGTGGGTAGCGGTGGGCGTGTTTGTTCCCGGATTGCTGATTCTGGCGATACGGTTGGGCTTGGATTATTGGAATCAGTCGCAAGCTCCTAAACCTACCCCGCCCGTTATTAAGACTAAACCAATGATTGCCGCTTTAGGTCGGATTCAGCCCGAAGGGGATATTATTACATTGTCTGCACCAAGTTCGATTGAAGGGGCACGGGTAGCGGAAATTCTCGTTCAGGAAGGGCAATGGGTACAACCCGGACAGGTGGTGGCCACGTTGGATACAACTCGGCGACGGCGGGTGGAGGCGGCATTGGCCGCCAATGAGGTGGCGATTGCCCAAGCGCGGTTGAATCAGGTGTTGGCCGGAGCGAAAACGGGGGAAATTCAGGCGGTACAAGCCCAGGTGAGTCGTCTGGAAGCGGAATTACGCCTGGCGCAGACGGATTTCCAGCGCAATCAGCAGTTGTACCAGGAGGGGGCGATTGCGGCGGCGGCGTTGGATGGGTTTCGTTTGCGGGTGGAGACGGTGCGGGAACAATTGCAGGAGGCGCGAGCGAATCTCAGCAGTGTGCGGGAAGTGCGGGGAGTGGATGTGCAGTTGGCTCAGGCGCAGTTAGCCCAGGCGCGCAATCGGTTGGCATTGGCGCAGGTGGAGTTGGATTTGAGTTTGATCAAAGCACCGGTGGCGGGGCGGGTGTTGAAAATTCAGACACGGGTGGGGGAAACCGTTGGCAATGCGGGGATTCTCGACTTGGGACGCACCGAGCGGATGTTTGTGGTGGCGGAGGTGTATGAAACGGATATTCCCAAAGTGCGGGCGGGGCAACGGGCGGTGATGACGGCGGCAGCCTTAACAGAACCCCTGCGAGGAACGGTGACGCAGGTGGGGTGGAAGGTGGCGAAAAAAGATGTCCTCAATACCGACCCGGTGGCGGATGTGGATGCGCGGGTGGTGGAGGTAAAAATTGCCTTGGATCAGGCCGCTTCGCCCCAGGTACAGCGGTTGACCAATATGGTGGTTAATGTGCAGATTGAGCCGTAGGTATGGGGATTCCGCTGGCGTGGTTGCAATTATCTCGGGAACGGATGCGTCTGTTGGTCGCATTAGCTGGGATTACGTTTGCCGATGTGTTGATGTTTGTGCAGTTGGGGTTTCGGGATGCGCTGTTTGAGGCGGCGGTGTTGGTTCATCGCAAATTGCGGGCAGATTTAGTGTTAATTAATCCCCAATCCCAAGCGTTTTTTGCCATGCAAAAGTTTCCTCGCCGCCGGTTGTACCAGGCGTTGAGTTTACCGGAAGTGGCGAGTGTCACCCCTTTGTACGTGGATTTGATGCCCTGGAAAAGCCCCGTCTGTCCCCCGACCCCAACCGCCACCAGTTGTACTCGCTCGATTTTGGTGATGGGGTTTAACCCGGCCTTTTCGGTGTTGGATTTCCCGGAAGTTGAAGCCAATTTAGCTCAGATTCGCAAGCAAGATGTGGTGTTATTTGACCGCATTTCCCGGGAGGAATTTGGGACAGAATTTGTAGTAAGTGAATTTAACGCTGGCCGCCCGGTGCAAACGGAGGTGAATCGTCGCCGGGTGACGGTGGGAGGCTTATTTGAACTGGGGGCATCGTTTTCCGCTGATGGCAATGTCATCACCAGTGATTTGAATTTCTTACGAATGTTTCCGGGGCGGCAGGCATCGCAAATTGACGTAGGATTAATCACCCTGAAACCGGGAACCGATGTGGAACAAGCACGAGCCAAGTTGCGAACACTATTAAACACAGAATTAAAAATTCCGGGGCAATTTCTCTGCCAGGGAGCGAGCCGTTCCCAAGCGTTTGCTAACGATGTGTGTATCTTGACGCACGATGAATTTGTGGAGTTGGAACGGCATTATTGGGCAACCGGCACGGCGATTGGGTTTATTTTTAGTCTGGGAACCGTCATGGGATTTGTCGTGGGAATTGTGGTGGTCTATCAAATCCTTTACACCGATGTGTCGGATCACCTGGCGGAGTATGCCACCCTCAAGGCGATGGGCTACACAGACGGGTATTTGTTGTCGGTGGTATTCCAGGAAGCGATGATTTTGGCGGTGTTGGGCTTTATCCCCGGCTTTTTAGTCTCCAACGGTTTGTATGCCCTCACCCAGGCGGCGACCCGGTTACCCATTGCGATGACGGTGGGCCGGTCAATGACGGTATTTATCATGACTGTAGTAATGTGTTTTGTGGCGGGGGCGGTTTCGGTGCGGCGACTGCGGGCGGCTGACCCGGCGGATATTTTCTAAGAGAGAAGTTCGAGGGGTTCTGTAAAGATTTGCTCATCGGAAAAAGGACAAACCTGGGGCAGTTGCTCCGGGTCAAGCGGCGTTTCCTGGTCAATTAACCCCAGTCCTTTTGGGTAACCAATCGCAATGGCTTCTCTTAAATAAGATTTTAAACTGGGATTTTTTTGCAGATGACGTTGGATTTCATTGCGCTGTACCCGAATCGTTGCCCGCCAACTTTTACTGCGCAATTCCGGCTGATAATACCATTTCAGCAAATGCCCCAAGAGTATGCCCAAACGGTTTTCTAATTCCTGTTCCTGTTGCTTGCCCAAAGACGTGATCTCCTCGATTAAATTCGGAATATCGAGTTGGTTAAATTGCCCTTGAGCTAACAATTTCGCCTGGGTTATTGTCCATGCGTAGAAGTCCGATTGGTACAGATTTGACATAGAGTTTTCCCACAGTAAATATGCGGAACCCGAGACTCGAACTCGGAAGCCTTGCGGCACATGAACCTGAATCATGCGCGTCTACCAATTCCGCCAGTTCCGCTTAACTGACAATTTACCATTATCCCACATTTACTTTACCCCGTCAATCTCATAGCCAAATAGGCGGGGGTCAACCGTCCCCAACTCCAGGTCACTTAAACCATACTCTGCCCAGCGACGGCTGACCAAAGCAGCAATTTCCGGGTCAGAAGTGAGCGGTTTGCCCCAAGTATGTTCCG
>JAUQVQ010000006.1:2222-15512 GCA_039794725.1 Gloeomargarita sp. HHBFW_bins_162 | reverse complement strand
AAGAAAAAAGCTCTATTCCCTGGACGAGGGTGGTTATGGTGAAGCGTTTTTTACGAATTTTATGTGTGTTGGTCTTGGTAGCGGTTCTCACCCTAGGTCATGTCTCACCCGCTTGGGCGGCCAAGACAGGCGGACGGATCAGTGGCGGTTCGTTTCGGATGCCTACCAGTACCTACCGTCTGCCCAGCCGCAGTGCCAACCCCAATTACAGCTACAATCGCGGCTACTATGGCGGGGGGGGCATCGGTTTTCCCGTCTTTATGCCCTTTTTCTTTGGTGGCGGCGGGTTGCTGTCTATTGTTCTGTTTTTGGGCGTGGCGGGATTGATTGTCCAGGCAGTACAACGCTTCCAGGAACAACGCCAAGAGCAGGCATTACTGAACCCCACGGTCACAGTGGCACAGATGCAGGTGGCATTGCTGGCGCAAGCCCGTAGTTTGCAAAAAGACCTAGAACAACTCGCCAAAACCAGCAACCCCAATACCGGCAGTGGCCGAGTGCAGTTGGTACAGGGGTTAACCTTAGCCCTGTTGCGCCACCCAGAATACTGGAGCTATGCCTACACCGACACCGAAAAAGTACCCCTCAACCAGGCGGAATCCGAATTTAACCGTTTGGCTCTGCGGGTGCGGGCACAGGTGCAACAGGAAACCCTCGTGAATGCCACGGTGCATACGCCCAGCGTGAGCATGAACAGCCAGGAACCGGGTGAGTACATCCTAGTAACCGTTCTGCTGGCCACCACCACCCCGATTAAACTGCCGTCTATTCACACCCTGACCGATGTGAAAAATGCCCTGACCACCTTGGGAAGCGTGGGTGCCGATGCCTTGTTGGCATTGGAAATTTTCTGGGCACCCCAAGCCGAGGGCGACACCCTCACCCGTGAGGAATTGGTTACGGCGAACCCCCTCCTCCGGCCTCTGTAAGCCCCGCTAACCACCCCTTTAGTTCCTGCTTTAAGCCCAGCCAATCCCGTTGGGAAAACCAGGGTTCTGGGAACAAATCCCGGCTTAACCCCACGGCTATCGCCCCGGCTTCTAACATCTCTCTGGCGTTGGCACGGGTGACCCCCCCGGTGGGAATTAAGGGGATGTGTCCCAAGGGGGAACACAATTGCCGCAGATAAGTAGCTCCCCCCAGACCGCCAATGGGAAACACCTTGACGGCGGGGGCACCCCAGCGGTACGCCTGCAGAATTTCCGTCGGGGTCAACGCTCCGGGCACTAGGGGAACTCCGGCTGACAAACTCATGGTTAACCATTCCCGTTCCGTATGGGGTGCAAAAATAAAGTCGACTCCCACCGTCAACGCCCTCTCTAAGTCCACCCTACTGAGAATTGTGCCCGTGCCCACCCAACAATCCGGGTATGCGCCCTGCAAGCGGGGGATAATGGTTGCAACTTCTGGGCAATCCCAGGTAATTTCAATATGGTGAATGCCTGCCTGGGCCAACGTCGCCCCCATCTGGTAGGCTAATCCGGCATCACCGGAGCGCACCACCCCAATCACCCGCTGGCGCTTCAGTTGTGATAACCATTCGGTAGCGTCAACCATGCTCCAGCAATGAGAGTTTCAACTTATTGATGATAATGGCACCATCTCACAACCGATAATCATGGTTCTGTCGGTGTTCTAGGGATGCAGGTAACTCTTCCAGCATTATTTACTTGAAACTTTTCCAGCAATCACCAGACCTCTTGCATGATTTATATTCACCCTCACCCCCGACCCCTCTCCCATCAAGGGAGAGGGGAGAAAATCCCAAACGGGGGCTGCGCCCCGGCGACCGCTAATCACCGATTTTTACAGGTGCTCACATCGCAAAAAGATTCGAGAACAGAGAAGAAAGAACCAAATACGGGGGTTGCACCCCTGCGACCCTTGTTGCCAATTCAAAAGGGATTGCTACATCGACAATCTTAACCCAAAATAACGGGTTGTTAAGGCATTCTTAATTGGGGAAATTCCAAAATTCGGTTAACAATAAGTACAGATGCTTAGGGTTGCCCATGTACGGATTTTTGGCGGGTTCCCTGCGGGTCGAACGGGTCACGGTGGCGATGCGGGGCTTACCGACGGCTCTGGCGGGTTTGCGTTTGGTGCAACTTTCCGACTTTCATTTTGACGGTTTGCGCTTGAGTCAATCCCTGCTCGATTCAGCTTTAGAAGCAACTCAGTCTGCCCAACCGGATTTGATTATGCTCACGGGGGATTACGTTACTGACGACCCCAGCCCGATTGGCGAATTGGCAGGTTATTTGGGTCAGTTGCGGGCGACTTACGGGATTTATGCCGTGTTGGGCAACCATGATATTGAATGGCCGGAATCCCGCCGTGTAATTACGGAAGCGTTGACCCACGTTGGCATTCACGTCCTGTGGAACCAGGTGGCTTATCCGGTGGGGCGGGGTCTGCCGGTGGTGGGTTTAGCGGATTTTTGGTCAAAGGAATTTCGGCCTGCGCCTGTATTTCAATCCTTATCCCCGGAAGTACCTCGCCTAGTCCTCTCCCACAACCCCGATAGTGCCGAGGTGTTGCAACGCTGGCGGGTGGATTTGCAGTTGTCTGGGCATACACACGGGGGACAGGTGGTGATTCCGGGGTTGGGGCCTTTGCCTGCTCGTACCCGTACCTGGTTGCAGAAGATACCCCGCTGGTTGCGGCGGCGGATTCCGTCCCCTTTGTTCAACCAAAATTGTGACCGGGTGATTCTCCACTGGGAGTGGAGCGAAGGACTACATCGGGTGGGACACAATCAGCTTTATGTAAACCGAGGGTTAGGGACTTATTTGCCGGGGCGATTGTTCTGTCCCCCCGAAGTTACCGTCATTACCTTGACCGAAGCGACCGATGGGGATGTGTCGTTATGGCAGCAATCGGTTTTAGAACCTTCCCGCCACTGAGACCATCGGCATTGCTAACTGTGGGAATAGACCTCTTGCATAAGGGCACCTCTATTTATTTATTCAATCGGGAAAAGAATCTCTCGGTTAGCATCCAGAAATTACGGAAAACCAGAGACGGGGGGTGCCCCCCTGCGACCGCTAATCACCAATTTTTAGAAGTGCCCTTTATGCAATCGGGCAAAGAATCCCTTAGTTAGCATCCAGAAATTACGGAGAACCAGAGACGGGGGGTGCCCCCCTGCGACCGCTAATCACCAATTTTTAGAGGTGCCCTTTAGGGAACCTCTATTTATGCAATCGGGAAAAGAATCTCTCGGTTAGAATCCAGAAATTACGGAGAACCAGAGGCGGGGAATGCCCCCCTGCGACCGCTAATCACCAATTTTTAGAGGTGCCCTTTATTCAATCGGGCAAAAAATCCTTTAGTTAGAATCCAGAAATTACGGAGAACCAGAGACACGCTAATCACCAATTTTTAGAAGTGCCTTTAACATTGACGCAAGAGGTCTATTGCTCACTAATCTGAGCGCGCTGGCGATTCCTGGCTCTAGCCAATAAAGGTGCCCATTCACACGGCAAAAGCGATGGTTTGCATGGATAAATGATTGGCTAACCATTGCGGATGTACGCTTAACTCACCGTACTGTTTGGCTAACCCCAATCCCGTCTGGGCGTGCCACCATACCCCTGCCTGCGTGAGCATGACTAAATCGTGATGTTGTTTGACCCCCTGGGCGAGCAAACCCCCAAGTAAACCGGTGAGCACATCCCCACTGCCGCCCCGTGCCAATCCCGGTGTACTTTCAGGATTGATTGCCACAGAACCGTTGGGCGTAGCAATAATTGTCCGGGCACCCTTTAGTACAAGAACAGTATTGGATGCCGAGGCTGCCTGCTGTGCTAATTGGACTCGGTTGGTTCCATCCAATTGCGGAAATAGGCGGCGAAATTCGCCTTCGTGGGGGGTGATCAGGGTAAAGCCAGAGCGTTGTAACGACCAAGGGGCAAGAATGTTTAAGGCATCAGCATCACAAAGTATGGGCAACGGAATTTTGACAATTTGGTGAACCACACTTGATGCTGAGCGGGTTAACCCCGGTCCAACGGCAATCAAATCATAGGCGGTTAATTCGGCAGGTAATTCTGCAATCGCCCCGTGGTCGGTTTCGGGGCAGGGAATGATCACCGCTTCGGGTACGTGCAAAGTAATGAGATTTCTAATGGATTCGGGTACAGCAATGGTCAGCATTCCCACCCCACTTGCTCGAGCCCCTAGAGCCGATAAAACGGCGGCTCCAGGGTAGGTACGGGAACCGCACACTAACAACAGATGCCCGCATTGGTACTTATGAATCACCGGTGGACGCGGGCTGGGTAATGCTCGGATCATGGTCTGAGGCGTTAACCGGGTTAACGCAGGTGATGTACTGATAATGTTAGTAATAGCGTGCGGGGGAATGTCAAAATCAATCCGTTCTAAAATCCCGACATAATCCTGGGCAGAGTCTTGGAATAGTCCCAGTTTCCACAGCCCCAAACACAAGGTTCTCCGGGCTTTGATGGCTATGGGTTGGGGTTGCCCCGTATCTGTGTGCAGTCCTGATGGGAGATCAATACTGATGACGGGTTTATTCCAGGTGTTAATAGTCTGAATCAGGTTGACCAATTCGGGTGCTAATTCCCGCTCTAAACCAAACCCAAATAACCCATCAATCAACAGGTCACAGGTGGATAATTCCTGGCCATTTTCCGCAAAAGGAATTCCCAAATAATGGGCGTACTTTTGATGGGCAAGGGTTAATTCTTTAAGTCGCTCAAACGGTTGATAAATCGTTACTAAATAACCCCGATGCCACAATTCCCGTGCCACCACCAACGTATCGGCTCCATTATGTCCCGGCCCAATGAGTAAACCAATTTTTTGTCCCGCTGGAATGATTTCTATTAATCGTTGACTGATTTTTTCCGCAACTTTTTCCATGAGGGCGGCAACGGGTAGTCCCTGGGTAAATAATTCCTGTTCAATACACCGCATTTGTGCCGCTGTTACCACCATCGCTTCGGGGTCAACAATGACGCTAGGGTTACTCATATTTGGCACCGCACAGGGGGGCAGAAAATCCGCTACAATGAGACCGTTTATTTCTAAGGTATCACTGATGCACCGGCGGGTTTTGTTGGGAGGATTGGCAGTTTCGTTGGGGGGCTATCTGGCCTGGGGACAACCGGCGTGGGCGTTGGGAGGTACATTGCCGGAAGTGGGTCAACCGGCACCGCAATTTACTCTGCCGAGTTTGGACAATCAGAAAATTTCCCTGGCGGATTATCGGGGGCAATGGGTGGTTTTGTACTTCTATCCCAAGGATTTTACGTCGGGGTGTACGTTGGAAGCGCGGCGGTTTCAGCAGGATTTACCCAAATACCAGGAACGGGGGGTACAAATTTTGGGGGTGAGTGCGGATTCGGTGGACTCCCACGAGCAATTTTGTGACAGCGAGGGGCTGAAATTCCCGTTGCTGGCGGATACCGATGGGTCGGTGAGTCGGGCGTATGGCTCCTGGTTGGGGTTTATTTCCCTGCGGCACACGTTCCTGATTGACCCGAATGGGATCGTGCGGGCGCGGTTTGTCAAGGTAAATCCGGCAGTGCATAGCCAAGAGGTGTTGGCCAAACTGGACGAACTGCGGGTGGGATGATGCCGGAAGCCGCCTACTGGTTGGCCTGGGGAGCAATTCCCGGCATCGGGGCGGTTTTATTGCAACGTCTGTGGCAAACGTTTGGTTCGCTGGAGCGGGCGTGGAGGGCATCGGGGGATGAATTATTAACCGTGCCGGGTTTGGGTATGCAGTTGGTGACCAGCATTCTCATGACCCGTCCCACGCTTGACCCGCAGACATTGTATGAGTCGTGGATTAAAAAAAATCCCCACTTTTGGACACCGGCAGATGCCAATTACCCGCAGTTATTGCGAGAAATTCCTGACCCTCCGCCAATTTTGTATTATGCTGGGCATCCCCAAACGGCTGAATTAACCGGTCACGTCCCGATGATCGGGGTGGTGGGCACACGGGAACCGTCGGCCTACGGGCGCAGATGGACAGAAAAGTTGGTGCAGGGCTTGGTGTCTCAGGGGTGGGTGGTGGTGTCGGGGTTGGCGGCGGGGATCGATACGGTGGCGCATCGGGCGTGTTTACAGGCGGGGGGGCGGACGTGGGCAGTGTTGGGGACGGGGGTGGATCAGGTGTACCCGTCCGGGAATCGGCTCCTGCATCAGGAAATCATGACCCAGGGGGTTGTGCTGAGTGAATATCCTGCCGGAACGGAGCCAGACCGGGTGCATTTCCCCCGGCGGAATCGGATTATTGCGGGGTTGTGCCGGGCGGTTTTGCTTACGGAAGCCCCATTGCATTCGGGGGCGTTGATTACGGCTGATTTTGCCTGTCAATATAACCGGGATGTGTATGTCCTGCCGGGTTCTTTGGACAATCCTGCCTCGCTCGGATGCTTACATTTAATCAATCAAGGGGCGCAGATGATTTTGGGGGTGGAGCATTTATTAGAGTTACTCGGTTCGACACCACCAATGGTGCCGCAATCCCTGCCGGAAGTGCCCCCGGAATGGGCAGAAATTTTGGCATTAATTCCCTCAGAACCGATTAGCTTTGATGCGATTGTCACAGCCAGTGGTCAGCCCACCGATACGGTTGCCAATGCACTTTTGGAATTGGAATTGGGCGGGTATATTACGCAATTACCGGGACTGCGTTATCAGCGTTAAAACAGCCCAGACCAAACTATAGCAATCCGATTTGATTTGGGAACGGTAGTTTCTGCCAGAGAAGCACCTGATGAGCATCCAAAGATTAGAGAGAACCAGAGACGGGGGCTGCGCCCCTGCGACCGCTAATTGACAATTTTTAGAGGTGCCCTCTATTTATTCAATCGGGCAAAGAATCCCTTAATTAGAATCCAGAAATTACGGAGAACCAGAGACGGGGGCTGCGCCCCTGCGACCGCTAATCACCAATTTTTAGAGGTGCCCTCTATTTATTCAATCGGGCAAAGAATTCCTTAATTAGAATCCAGAAATTACGGAGAACCAGAGACGGGGGCTGTGCCCCTGCGACCGCTAATCACCAATTTTTAGAGGTGCCCTCTATTTATTCAATCGGGCAAAGAATTCCTTAATTGGAATCCAGAAATTACGGAGAACCAGAGACGGGGGCTACGCCCCTGCGACCGCTAATCACCAATTTTTAGAGGTGCCCTACAGATTGTTGATTTTTTTGTTATGCTCAATTAGGGTTATTTGCCACACTGTTGCTTCTTGCCCATGACTATTACTTTTACGACTGACCGTGACCGGGTTGATTTACCGCAGTTACAGCATTTGTTAGCGATTGGGGCGTTTTGGGCGAGCAACCGTACCCTCACCGACCTGGAAACGGCCATTCAGCACAGTGAACCGGTGGTCACCGCCTGGGATGGGGAACGTCTGATTGGCTTTGCCCGTGCCACGTCCGACCATGTTTATCGGGCGGTGTTGTGGGACGTGGTGATTCACCCGGAATATCGGGGACAGGGGTTAGGGCGGACGTTGGTGGCAACCCTTTTGGCGCATCCGAGTGTCCAGCGGGTGGAGCGGGTCTATTTGATGACCAGCAGTCAACAGGGGTTTTATGAACGGTTAGGTTTTACGGAAAATCTCACCACAACGATGGTGTTATTTAACCGGCAACCGACCCTGGTATTACCCGAATTAGAACGACTGATTGAAGCCCCCAGTCCGCCGGTCGCACCTGCATCCTAATGGCGCATTTTACGGTTATTTATATTCACGGGTTTGCCTCAAGTCCCAATTCCGGGAAAGCCCGTTATTTTTATGAAAAATTTGCGAGTCTTGGCATTCCGGTGCAGGTTCCCGATTTGAATCAAGGGGATTTTACTCATCTCACCCTCACCCGTCAGATTCACCAAATTACTGACCTGTTGCCCTCCACTCCGACTGTATTGATTGGCTCGAGTTTCGGGGGATTAACTGCCGCTTGGGTTGCCGAAAAGCACCCCCAAATTAGTCGTTTAATTTTACTGGCTCCGGCGTTTCAGATGGTACGGTATTGGCACGAGCGAATGACTCCTGCCCAAATCCAGCAGTGGCAAGCGCAGGGAACCATGCCGGTTTATCACTACGGTGAAGGGAAAGAACTGCCGTTACACTACGATTTTTTACGGGATTTAGAAACCTACGATGATACACAATTGAGTCGCCCGGTTCCCACCCTCATTCTGCACGGGGAGCAGGATGAGGTGGTGCCGATTCAGGTCAGCAAAACCTATGCCCAAACCCGCCCCTGGGTGAACCTGATCCCATTGGTTGATGACCACAGTTTGCGTCAGAATTTACCCTTGATGTGGCAGGAAATTAGTACCTTTTTGGAGCTACCTGTTCAGTAAATTTATGCCGATGACTGGTCTCAAACCCTATCGTTATTACCCCATTCAGGAGTGTGGCGAACCGCTGGTGGCGATTCCTGAAGGGCAAATCCTCTTAACATCACCGCACCCCTACGCTCAATTGGGCGCACCCTACCAACAGTATTCCCCTTTTTCGTTGCGGCAAACCGTTGTTCATAAATTGCTACAGGCGCAGGACTATTTACAGCAGAGCAAACCCGGTTGGCGGCTATCTATTTTTGATGGTTATCGCCCCAATTCTGTGCAAGTGTTTATGGTGCATCATACTTATCACGAATTAGTCAACCAACAGCCTGATAATCCTCCAGAAGAATTACTCGCAAAGGTGTATCAAATCTGGGCAGTTCCGAGTGATGACCCGGCCACGCCGCCGCCTCACAGTACCGGAGCCGCTGTGGATTTAACCCTAGTAGATGACCGGGGACAAACGGTGGATATGGGGTCTCCGATTGATGAATTATCACCCCGTTCTCTGCCCGATTATTACCCACCGACAAGTGAATTTACCGCCCGTCGTTGTGTCTTAAATCAGGTTATGGTGCAGGCAGGTTTTGTGCGCCATCCTGAGGAATGGTGGCATTTTTCTTGGGGGGATCAACTGTGGGCGTGGCTGACCGGCGCACCGGCGGCGTATTATGGCCGAGTTGAGGAAGCGTAACGGGGTTGGCCGCTCATGGCTAATTTCACCGAAATACCCTTAGGGCATCTCTAAAAATTGATGATTAGTCGTTGCAGGGGGGCACCTCTGGTTCTCCGTAATCTTTGCATTCTCACTAAGAAATTTTCTGCCCGTTTGAATAAATAATTGAATATAGCAATCCCTTTTGAATTGAGAACGAAGGTCGCAGGGGGGTTGCCCCCGTTCTTGGTTCTTTCTCACTTCTTTGTTCGCGAATTTTTTAGGATTGCTATAAATAGAGGTGCCCCTCAATTCAATACTTATTAATGCGCTGATCCAAACGGATAAATTCCCGGTTAACTTCTTCCCACAGTTGCCGGTTGTGGGGGTCAAGACGCAGGGCTTTTTTCAAATGATGACGGGCTTTGTCCCATTGCTTTTGGTCAATCAAATCACTGCCCCAGCGTTGGTAGGTTTGGGCTTGCCAGGTGGGAATGTCCCGATCCTGCGGGAGTCGTGCCGCCAATGTATCCAATAAGGCCACCGCCCGGGGAAACCGCTTTTGTTCCAACAACGTGCGCCATTGCAGGTGAAATTTGTGCTTGAACTGTTGCTCCTCCGGGGTCATCGGTGGGCTAGGCGGGGTGGCCTGGGTGCGTACCTTGACCTCAACCCGCACGCTGACATTCCCCGCAGTGCCCTGCCTCAGTTGTTCCAAAAGGTACGTGTAGGCGTGATTCAGGGCAATGAACCGCTCGTGGCTGGCCCGGTCGCCAGGGTTCAAATCCGGGTGATACTGACGGGCTAACCGGCGATAGGTGGCCTTGACCTGCGCCAGCGATGCCCCCAAGGGTAGCCCCAAGCATTGATAACTCTGTACCAATTTGGGGTCGGCCATATCACGGAGCTTTACCTTCAATCACCTTGTCCACCAAGCCGTACTCCAGGGCTTCCTGCGCCGACATATAAAAATCTCGCTTCTGATCCTGATGCACCTTTTCCACCGGTTGCCCCGTGTGATAAGCCAGCAGTTCACTCAGTTGGTGGTCAATCCGCAACACCTCCCGGGCTTCAATCTCAATATCCGAAGCCTGCCCCCGCGTACCGCTGGACACCTGGTGGATCATAATCCGGGAATGACGCAGAGCCAAGCGTTTTCCCTTCGTGCCCCCCGCCAACAAAAAAGCTCCCATGGAGGCCGCCAACCCCACACAAATCGTCACCACATCCGATTTCACGTGTTGCATGGTATCGTAAATCGCTAACCCCGCATGCACCGACCCCCCCGGCGAATTGATGTAGAGATAAATATCCTTTCCAGGGTCTTCGGAGTCCAAATACAACATCACCGCCACAATTTGATTGGCAATTTCATCGTCCACTTCTTGACCCAAAAAAATGATCCGTTCCCGATACAACCGATTGTAAATATCAATCCATTGGGTGTAGGGTTCACCCGGCAAACGGTAGGGAACTTTGGGAACACCAAGCGGCATAATTCTCTCCTAAACCATTATTAATTATTGCCAAATTAACTCTTGCCCGGCAAGGCAATATTCGCCAGCGCCGGGGGCAACGGCCGAGTCGGTTCCAAAATGCGGTCAATCAACCCGTATTCCTTGGCCGCCTGCGGCGTCAGGTAAAACGTACGGCTCATGTCCTTGGCAATTTTCTCCCGGGGTTGCCCCGTATTTTCCGCCAAAATATCCAGCATCACCGCCCGATTGTGCAACACTTCCCGCGCCTGAATCTGAATATCCGAAGCCTGCCCCCGGGTGTAACTGCGGCTCTGGCGCAGAATGATTGAGGCATTGGGCAAACTCGCCCGATTCCCCTTACTCCCTGCCGACAACAATACAGCCGCCATCCCCATCGCCAGACCAATACAAATCGTATGCACCGGCGGCTTAATGTAAGCCATTGTGTCACAAATCGCAAACGCCTCCGTCTCCCAGGCCACCGGCTCTCCATCAAAGCGGGAAGTCCCCGTCGAATTGATGTAAAAATAAATCGGTTTTTCCGGGTCTTCGTACTGCAAATAGAGCAACTGCGCCACGATCAATTCCGTGACCTGGTACACAATCGGCAGACCCAAGTAGATAATCCGCTCTTTCAGGAGTAACGACGGCAAATCCGGCGGCGGTGTCCGGTAGTAACTATCCCCGTAATACGGCGACTGCACCATAACAATCCCTCGCAAGTATTTTTTAGTGTAGCGTTTGCCCGGAAAGTTCCACCGCTCGACAGAGACTGCACACCCCCCACCGGTCTAATTCCGCCAGAGGCGCAGGCGCATGACAGCGGGGACAAATGGGCGGACGGCGATAGGTAGGCGGCGGTGCCGCAGACACTCCCTGCGGCCGAGTCCCCCCCCGAAACACCCGGCCAGCGGGGGGATGCCCTTCCGGCGTCAAGATGGGGCGAAACCGAATATCCTTAAGGGGAGACGGCAACTGGGGGTTCAGTCGTTGCAAGAGCCTCTGCCGCTCAAACGCCAAATTCTGCGCCCACACCGGCGAACGCGTCGCCACGTACAACACCCCCCGGCGGATATGTAACGGTTCCGTCTGCCGCTGTACCGTTGCCCCCACCACCTCCCCCCACACCCGCAGTAATTCCTGCCACTGGCGACACTGTGCCCAGGTCGGACTGCTATCTAACCCTTCTAAAATCCGCCCCAAGGGAGCTAACGCCATACGCACCTCCACCAAGGTTAAATTTTCATTACAATTTGGGTTCAGGGAGTGAGAAACTACCCAACAGTCTAAGGTTTAGGTTATTATAAACCTGTACTGATGTAGTTTTGGACGTAGCGTTCTTCCCCATGTGCCTCTCCTAGAGAGGGTTTGAAGAAATTTTCCGCAACCGACTGCACGGTCATGTTTAATTTACATTCGAGGCTGACTCATGACGATTTACATTGGTAATCTGAATTACCGGGTGACGAAAGAAGACATTCAGGAAGTTTTCGCTGAATATGGCAGTGTCAAAAACGTGGTACTGCCGATGGATCGGGAAACCGGTCGGATGCGGGGATTCGCCTTTGTGGAGATGAACGAAGACGACCAAGAAGACAAGGCCATCACCGAACTGGATGGAGCCGAGTGGATGGGTCGCCAACTGCGGGTCAACAAAGCCCGTCCCAAGGAAGACCGGCCACGGGAGAATTTTGGGGGTCGCCGGGACTTCAATCGTTCCGGGGTTTAGGTTAAGCTAGAAGACCCGTGACCCGGTGGCTGGCTCCGGTGCGAGTTGGCTCCGGGTTGTTCCCTTTGAGGTACTATCTGTGGCGAAACGCCGTAATCCCAAGAAAGAAAAAGCCCTGCGGAATCGTGCTTATGCCCGCAAATTCAGCCGCAAAACCACCAACAACCGCCGCGGGCGTAATATGCGGGAAAATGCCCCAGAGTCTGAACCGAATCTGTAGCGCATGGGGTATCGGTGCCAACGGGTCATTAACCTCTACGACGCACCGACTGGGGATGTCCTAGCGACCCAAGCCAAGGCGGGACGGTGGGTGTACCTGGGGGAAGCTCAAGGTGAGCGCCTGCGGGTCATTTTGGCCGAAGATGACTATGCCGGGTGGGTAGACCGGAATGATTGCCAGTATATTGTACCGACTGAAGAGCGGTACATACCGCCCCAGTTGAACCGAGTTGCCATTCTCCCCCGCTTGCCTTTGGTGTTGAATTTTGTCATCCAGGCGATGGGGCAACCGCACGTCTATCGGTGGGGCGGCACCGTTCCTCCAGATTTTGACTGCTCCGGGCTAGTGCAAACGGCCTTTGCCCAGGCGGGGATTTGGTTGCCTCGGGATGCTTATCAGCAGGAAGCCTTTGTGGAACCCATCCGTCGGGAAGCCCTAGCACCCGGAGACTTAGTATTTTTTGGGACGAGCGAACGCGCCACCCATGTGGGTATTTATTTAGGCAATCAGCAGTACATTCACTGTTCGGGGTTGAGCCAAGGGCGCAATGGTATTGGTGTGGATTCCCTGGGCAATGACCGAGGAGCGATTGGGGAAACCTATGCCCAACAATGGCGAGGAGCAGGTCGGGTGGTGGCTTCCTATCAGCCTCGTTTATTGCCCTGAAGAATATAGCAATCCTTTTTGAATTGAGAACGAGGGTCGCCGGGGCGTAGCCCCCGTCTCTGGTTCTCGATAATCTCTGCATTCTCACTCAGAAATTCTCTGCCCGCTCGAATACATAGAGGGTACCTCTAAAAATTGTGAATTAGCGGTCGCAGGGGCGCAGCCCCCGTCTCTGGTTCTCGATAATCTCTGCA
>JAUQVQ010000006.1:0-2122 GCA_039794725.1 Gloeomargarita sp. HHBFW_bins_162 | reverse complement strand
TGGTTCTCGATAATCTCTGCATTCTCACTCAGAAATTCTCTGCCCGCTCGAATACATAGAGGGTACCTCTAAAAATTGTGAATTAGCGGTCGCAGGGGCGTAGCCCCCGCCTTTGGTTCTCGATAATCTCTGCATTCTCACTCAGAAATTCTCTGCCCGCTCGAATACATAGAGGGTACCTCTAAAAATTGTGAATTAGCGGTCGCAGGGGGGCACCCCCCGGCTCTGGTTCTCCGTAATCTCTAGATTCCAGTTAAGAGATTCTTGGCTCGCTTGAATAAATAGAGGTACCCTTAACTAAAACTGACGCAAAAACCGTAGATCGCTAGTATAAAAGCGGCGAATGTCATCAATCTCGTGGAAAATCATCGCCAAACGCTCAATCCCCAACCCGGCGGCAAAGCCCGTGTACTCCTCCGGGTCATAGCCCACCGCTTTGAGGACATTGGGGTCAACCATGCCACAACCCAAAACCTCCAACCACCGTCCCCGCCACTGCAAATCCACCTCCGCCGAGGGTTCTGTAAAGGGGAAATAACTCGCCCGAAACCGCACCGGCACCTCCCCAAACAACGCCTTGACAAACGTCACCAAGGTTCCTTTCAAATCGGTGAATTTCAAACCCCGTTCGACCGCCAAAATTTCCACCTGATGAAACATAGCCGAGTGGGTGGCATCCACATTATCCCGCCGATAAACCCGCCCTGGTACCACAATCCGCACCGGGGGCTGATGAGATTCCATGTAGCGAATTTGTACTGTTGATGTATGAGTGCGAAGCAACCGACCATCCGGCAGATAGTAGGTATCTTGCATATCCCGTGCGGGGTGATCCGGCAGGAAATTCAAAGCGGCAAAATTGTAATAATCGGTTTCCACCTCCGGCCCTTGCACCACCTGGTAGCCTAGCCCTACGAACACATCCAACACCCGACCCATCATTTGTTGCAGAGGATGAGCGTGCCCCGGCGCATACCCCAACCCCGGCATGGTCACATCCAGAGTTTCCGCCTGTAAACGCATCTGCATGACTTCTGCTTGCACCTGGGCGACCCGTTGCGCCAACGCCTCCTGAAGCCGGTCTTTGACCTGGTTTGCCAATGCCCCCACCTGCGGTCGTTCATCGGGGGGGAGTTGCCCCATGCCCCGCAACACCTGCGATAACTCCCCTTTTTTGCCCAGGTAATCCACCCGCAGTTGTTCCAAAACCGTTAAAGACGTGGCCTCAGCAATCGCCGCCAGCCCATTTTTCTCCAGGGTTTGCAATGCCTGCGCTAAATCGGAAAACGTCTGTGCCGCCATGAATCCTTCTCCATTCTGTGACCATTATCGCTGGAGCAGTCGTACGCAACCATACAGCCAATAGTTTTGATAACGCACCAACGCCCAGCTTAGCAAAGGCGTGAGCAAACAGCACAGGGCAAACAAGACCACCACCAGGGATAAATCTACCCCCAAAAACTCACGGGCAATCCGCACGAAATCATGGTCTAACACATCGCCCTTCCCCATTAAATATAATTCCCGCATGGTTGCATCAAAAAGTAATTGGCGAGTGAAATTTAGGTTGTAAAAAAGCATAAAAAATCCCAAAACCCCATACAGCGTTTGCTCGCCGGGTTGTTGACAGCCCCAGCCGGTTAAGGCCCGATATAAAAACAGGCAAATAAAAACTAATTCCAGCCCATGTCCCATCGCAATGATGAACAATTGACTCAAGCGAGTGAAATAAGCAAAGGTATAAATGCCAGCCAAGCCAGTCAAAGTAATTACCGTTAATTGATTGCGGCGGAAGTAGTAAATCAAGAATCCAATCAACCCATAGAACACTAGAGGAATCAATGCCCACCGTTCGTTTAGTTGTAGCGTAATCCCGCCGCCGTGGATAAAATCAAATGCCGGAATCGAGGGATACCCCATTACCCACCCGGCAACTGTATGACCCAATTCATGGATGATAATCACCAAGTAACTCAAGACAAATCGTAGCCAGGGAATAAGGCAAAGAATTAACCCGGTAATCAAGCCGATTAGGAGAATAGTTCTCATTACATTAGAGCCTTTTTTTTATTATGGAGCATAAGCACAATTTTTCCTATAGCTGTTTGGCAACAGGATAGGG
>JAUQVQ010000005.1:11085-15831 GCA_039794725.1 Gloeomargarita sp. HHBFW_bins_162 | reverse complement strand
ATCTTTTGCACACCTACGCCCCCAACACCGACTGGGAACGGCACGCCCGGCTGTACCAACAGCCCATTCCCCCTTGGCGGGTGCCAGCAACCTCAGAGCCAGAGCCGCCGGAATCGGCATCAGCAGGCGCCGAACGCACGGAGGAATTGCTCACCCAAACGCCGGTAAGAGTCCAGGAAGATTCCGGCACGCCGCCCCGTTCCGGTAAAAAGTTTGCTGTAGATTTACCCGTTTTTGTCAAAAATTAAGAGGGCACCTCTAAAAATCGTAAATTGGCGGTCGCAGGGGGGCACCGCCCCGTATTTAATTTTTTGGTTCTCGAATCGTTTAGGATTGCCATAGTAATTCCTTTTGAGTGTAGAACAAGGGTCGCAGGGCGTAGCCCCGCCTTTGGTTCTCGGTAATGTGGGCGTTCTGGTCATAGAGTTTTCCTTTGGAAATACGGGTGCCCTGAAAAAATTAAATGGGTGCACCAATCCCAGCCTTGGCACGATGACCGTTGTGTCCACCGGGGCATGTGAATGCTAGGATAACGATTGATTAAAAAAGCGAGCGAACGATGCACAAGTCAATAACGTTTGACGGGAGGGAAATCCGTCTGCGCTTAGGGGAATTGGCTCCCCAAGCGGGTGGTTCGGTGTTGGTTGAATGTGGCGATACGGCGGTATTGGTAACGGCAACTCAGGGGACAGCCCGGGAAGGTGTGGATTTTCTGCCTCTGATGGTCGAGTACGAGGAACGATTGTATGCCGCCGGGCGGATTCCGGGAGGGTTTTTGCGCCGAGAAGGTCGTCCCCCGGAAAAAGTGGTGTTGACCAGCCGGTTGATTGACCGTCCCCTGCGGCCGTTGATCCCCGATTGGTTGCGGGAGGATATGCAGGTGGTGGCAACAACGTTATCCCTGGATGAGGACGTTCCCCCGGATATTTTGGCGGCGTTGGGGGCATCTTTGGCGGTGGCGACGGCGGGGATTCCGTTTATGGGGCCAATGGCAGCCGTGCGGGTGGGGCTGTTGGGGGATGAATTTATCATCAACCCCACCTACGCTGAAATTGAGGCGGGGGATTTGGACCTGGTGGTGGCGGGGTCGCCCCAGGGGGTGATCATGGTGGAATGTCGGGCGAATCAACTGCCGGAGGCGGACATGATCGAGGCGATTGATTTCGGCCACGAGGCGATCCAGGAATTGATCCGGGCGCAACAGGAAGTGCTGACGGAAATGGGCATCACCCTGACGATTCCCCCGGCTCCCGAACCCCCGGCGGATTTGGTTGCCCTCATCCAGGAGACAGCAGCCGAGGGGATTCAGGCGATTTTAGACCAGACGATTGCCGATAAGCAGGTGCGGAACCAAGCCCTTGAGGAGGTGAAAGCCCAGGTGACAGCGGCGTTGTCGGCTCTGCCGGAGGATGACCCCCGCCGGGTGGCCGGTACTCCCAAAACGGTGGAGGCGTTGTTCAAGTCCCTGACGAAGAAGCTGATGCGCCGCCATGTGCTGGAAAAAGGGGTGCGGGTGGATGGCCGCAAAGTGGATGAGGTGCGTCCCATTCACTGTGAAGTGGGCGTTTTACCCCGGCGGGTGCATGGGTCGGCGGTGTTTCAACGGGGGTCAACCCAGGTTTTATCGGCGGTAACGTTGGGAACACCGGGGGATGCCCAGGATTTGGCGGACGATTTGCACCCGGAAGACGAAAAGCGGTATCTACACCACTACAATTTTCCCCCCTATTCGGTGGGCGAAGCGAAACCCCTGCGGGCACCTTCCCGGCGGGAGATTGGCCACGGGGCGTTGGCGGAGCGGGCGTTGTTACCCGTTTTGCCCGGTAAGAGTGAGTTTCCCTACGTTTTGCGGGTGGTGTCGGAAGTCTTATCCTCGAATGGTTCCACCTCGATGGCGTCCGTGTGCGGTTCCACCCTGGCGTTGATGGATGCGGGGGTGCCCCTGAAACGTCCGGTTAGCGGGGTGGCGATGGGGCTGATCAAAGAGGGCGACCAAGTTCAGGTACTCACCGATATTCAGGACATTGAAGACTTCCTGGGGGATATGGATTTTAAGGTGGCGGGTACCGATGCCGGGATCACCGCGTTGCAGATGGATATGAAAATTACCGGTCTGGACATGGCGACCTTGGGGCAGGCGATCAAACAGGCACGGGCAGGGCGGTTATTCATCCTGGAAAAGATGCTGGCAACCCTCCCGGCTCCCCGGGCGACCCTTTCGCCCTATGCGCCCCGCCTGCTCACCCTCAAAATTGACCAGGAGTTGATCGGGGCGGTGATTGGCCCTGGGGGCAAAACCATTCGGAGCATTACCGAGGAAACCGGTGCCAAGGTGGACATCGAGGATGACGGGACGGTGACCATCAGTGCCGCCGATGAGGAACGGGCGCAAAAAGCCTACCGCCTGATTGACGGGATGACCCGCAAGCTCAACGAAGGGGATGTTTATACCGGGCGGGTGACTCGGATTATCCCCATCGGCGCGTTTGTGGAAATCCTACCGGGTAAAGAGGGTATGATCCACATTTCCCAGTTGGCCGAACACCGGGTGGGCAAGGTAGAAGATGTTGTGTCGGTGGGGGATGAGGTGATCGTGCGGGTACGGGAAATTGACAACCGGGGTCGCATCAACCTCACCCGTTTGGGCATCCACCCGGACGAAGCCGCCACTGCCCGACAAAACAAGCAGGGTTAACCGCGTGCCATCCCCATCACATCCCCCAAGACTTTATACTTTGTAATGGATGTTCTCAGTTTGGGTCTGGGGGAGGTGCTATGCGCTGGCTATGGGCGTGGGGACTAACGGTGTTGCTGGTGCTGGGCAATGGTGCGCCGGTCTGGGCAACCGCTGTGAGTGAATTACCGGCCACGCCGTCCCGCTGGGTCTTGGATCAAGGGGAGGTGTTTAGCCCCAGTGTTGTGAATCAGGTGAATCGCACCCTGACCCAATTAGCCAAGGATACCGGCATCGAGGTGCATATTGTCAGTCTGCGGCGCTTGGATTACGGGGAAACGGCGACCAGTTTTGGGGAAAAATTGTTCCAACGCTGGTTTCCCGATGGCGGCGCCAAAGAGGTCTTGATCACCCTCGTCGCCCGCACCGCTACGGCGGATTTACAAGCGGGAGCCGAGGTCATTCCCCTGTTGCCCTCGGAAACGGCGGTGAGCATTATCCAAGACACCCTCCTCAAACCCGTGCGCAATAACATTTACAATCAAGCCCTGTTGGATACGGTGCAACGGTTAAGTCTGGTTCTCTCCGGTCAACCCGACCCCGGCCCGCCCCCGGAGGAGATTGAACCCACCGCCGGGAATTTTGCCACCCTGGCCGAAACCGAAAAACAAAAAGACCTTTCCACCGCCCTGGTGATTATCCTGTTAATTGTGGCGACTGTGATCCCGATGGTGACCTATTACTGGTACGTCCTGCGATGAAACTGTGGGTGTACCATACCCCGGAGCAGGTGCCTACAGGGGAATTGCCCGACTGTGCGGTGGTGGTGGATGTATTGCGGGCAACCACGACAATGGCGGTGGCCTTGGGGGCGGGGGCAACGGCAGTACAGGTGTTTGCGGATTTGGATGAACTGATGCGGGTGAGTGCGGATTGGCCTGCCGAGCAACGCCTGCGGGTGGGTGAACGGGGTGGCAAGGTGGTCAGCGGCTTTGACCTGGGCAATTCTCCCCTGGATTGCACCCCGGAACGGGTCAAGGGACGGCGGTTATTTATGAGTACCACCAACGGCACCCGTGCCCTGACCCGTGTCCAGAACGTTCCCCACGTCTTGACCTGCGCTCTGGTGAACCGGCAGGCAGTGGTGGACTTGTTACACAAACAGCACCCTGAACGGGTGTGGGTGGTGGCATCGGGGTGGGAGGGAGCTTTTTCCCTGGAAGATACGGCCTGTGCGGGGGCATTGCTGGCGGGGTTAGGGGCAGCGGCCACCACCGGGAATGATGAAGCGGTCAGTGCCCTGGCTTTGTATGAACAATGGCAGGATAATCTCCACGAATTACTCCAGCGTGCCAGTCACGGTCAACGGCTGTTGGGATTGGGGCAGGCGGCGGATTTGCAGTTTTGTGCCCAGGTGGACTGCCTGAGCACCATACCGGGACAAACCGCCCCCGGTGTCCTCACTATAATTGAGTGATATAAATCACCATGAACCTGCGAGTGCTATACTTTGTTGGGTAATTTCGCCTAGGGTTGTCAGCCCGATCCATGCCTGCACCACAACACCTGACCCGGGAAGAACTACTGGCTCGTTATGCGGAGGGCGAACGGGATTTTAGCGGTGTCCAGTTAGGCGAGATTGATTTGAGCAACAAAATTCTCAGCCGCATTATCCTGGTGGATGCCAACCTAGAACGGGCGAACCTCATCGGTGCCAATTTTTTGGGAGCCAATCTCCAGGGAGCCGTTCTCAACCTCGCCCGGATGTATAACTGTAATCTGAGCGGAGCCAATCTGATTGATGCCCAACTGCGGGGGGCGGACTTGCGGCGAGCTTATCTGCGGGGAGCCAATCTGACCCGGGCGTACATGAGTGAATGTGACCTAAGTAGTGCCAATTTGGGGGACGCCACGTTGAAACTCGCCCGCCTGCGGGATGCCAATCTTACCGAAGTGCGGTGGCGGGGGGCGGATTTAACCGAAGCGGATTTGCGGGGAGCCAAGCTAACCGGCGTGGATTTGAAACAGGTGTTGTTGGATGGAGCCTTGTTACCCTAGGGGAATTTCTATTG
>JAUQVQ010000005.1:0-10985 GCA_039794725.1 Gloeomargarita sp. HHBFW_bins_162 | reverse complement strand
CTATTGATTCAAGTAGGCAATGAATCTCTTAGCAAGAAGCAAGAAATTACGGAGAACCAAAGACGGGGGCTACGCCCCTGCGACCTTTGTTGCTAATTCAAAAAGGATTACTATAGCAATCCCAAAAGGTTCGAGAACAACGAAGAGAAAAAGAACCAAAGACGGGGGCTACACCCCTGCGACCTTTGTTACCAATTCAAAAAGGATTACTATAGCAATCCCAAAAGGTTCGAGAACAACGAAGAGAAAAAGAACCAAAGACGGGGGCTACGCCCCTGCGACCTTTGTTGCCAATTCAAAAAGGATTGCTATATTCACCCTCACCCCCGACCCCTCTCCCTTGATGGGAGAGGGGAGAAAATTCCAAGCCAAGAAACCTTGATTTGTTCAAGGGTTTAGAGTTAAGTGATAGCAATCCTAACTAAAAATGGAACAAAATTCCGAAGGAAGTAGGGGTCGCAAGGTGCTTCCCTGGCAGAAACTACCGTTCCCAAATCAAATCAGATTGCTATAGGGCACCTCTAAAAATTGACGATTAGCGGTCGCAGGGGGGCACCCCCCGGCTCTGGTTCTCCGTAATCTCTAGATTCCAGTTAAGAGATTCTTGGCTCGCTTGAATAAATAGAGGTGTCCTATATTAACATTTACGCAAGAGGTCTAATGTAGAGATTGACCGCTGACGTGTCACAGCCAGAGAACCAACGGCGTGCAACCGCTCAGCGGCAATTTGAAGTATCAGTAGAGCATCAAAGTCAAACTCGCCAATTCTTGACCAGCTGGCACGAAGTATGCTTCTCATTAGAGGTAAAGACGTATAATTTCAGTCAGTGGAGCGGGGGAACCCATGCGTTGGTGGGCAAAACTGTTGTGTTGGGTGTTGGCACTGTGGTTATTTTGTGGCAGTCCGGCGACTGCCGAGGATTACAATAAACGCTCTCTCATCGGGATGAATTTTGCAGGCCAGGATTTGACCGATTCTAGTTTTGTCAAAGCGGTATTGCGCCAGACCAATTTTCAGGGAGCTGACCTGCGGGGGGTGAGTTTTTTTGGGGCAAATTTAGACCGAGCTAATTTAGAGGGAGCGAATCTCAGCGGTGCCACTTTAGATACAGCATTAATGACGAACACCAATTTGAAAAATGCGATTTTGACCGGAGCGTATGCCTACTTGACCAATTTCAAAGGCGCAGAAATTACAGGAGCCGATTTTACCGATGTGGGTCTGCGGCGGGATGCCCAACTGTATCTGTGTGAACGAGCCAGCGGTGTTAATCCGGTCACGCGGGTGGAAACCCGGGCGAGCTTGGGGTGTCCTTAATCAGACGTTAAATGCCACATCCCCCTTGGCTCTACTGGCTTGATGAGTGTTCCAGCACCAATACATGGGCATTACAAACACTGGACAAATTGACGCAGGGTGATGTGGTTTTTACCCCCCACCAAACGGCGGGACGGGGACAACACGGGCGAGAATGGTATGCTCCGCCGGGAGTATTCACCGCTTCGTTTATTTTGACACCGCTGGCTCCCCAGGAATTGCCCTATTTGAGCTTGGCGGCGGGGTTGGCGGTCATCCATGCGCTGGAAGATTTAATTCCCTTACCTGCCCAGGCGCTCGGGATCAAATGGCCGAATGATGTCCTGTTGGGGGGGCGTAAATTAGCCGGAGTATTGTGTGAAGCCCGGTTTCCCAAAGCAGTCGTGGGGATTGGCCTCAATCGGGCGGTCAATTGGCAAAACGTTCTTACCCAAGGCCGGGTCAATTTATCCCCAAAACAGGTGGCGAGTCTAACCGAAATCACTGCTAATCCCCCAGAGGTAATGACATTGTTAGCAAAATTGCGGAACTATCTCCTCCAAGCACACGGGTTAATTCAGCATCAGGGGTTAACCGGACTGTTGCCCCAACTGCGCCAAAGGGATGTGTTATACGGTTGTCCACTCATTGTTAATACAGGTCAGGGAGATTTGACCGGTGTGGGGGCAGGGTTTGATGAGCAGGGACGGTTATTAATTCAAGCCCATGATGGGGCGGTGTATCCTTTGACCGCCGGGCGGGTACTGCACTGGGAAATGTCACGGTTCATAGGGGGGATACCGCAATCCTAAAAGATTAAAGGACACTTCTATAGCAGTCCTTTTTGCCTGTGAAACAAGGGTTGCAGGGCGTAAGCCCCCGTTTGGGGTTTTCTCCCCTCTCCCCTGATGGGAGAGGGGCAGGGGGTGAGGGCAGACGGGAACGAGCCATCACTTCTGTTTTGATCTCATTTATGATTGCTACGTTTGCCAGAACACCCGAATTACGGAGAACCAGAGAGGGGGGGTGCCCCCCTGCGACCGCTAATTAACAATTTATAGAGGTGCCGCTCATCAGACTGACGCAACCCTATAGCAGTCCTTTTTGCCTGTGAAACAAGGGTTGCAGGGCGTAAGCCCCCGTTTGGGGTTTTCTCCCCTCTCCCCTGATGGGAGGGGGCAGGGGGTGAGGGCAGACGGGAACGAGCCATCACTTCTGTTGTGATCTCATTTATGATTGCTACGTTTGCCAGAACACCCGAATTACGGAGAACCAGAGAGGGGGGGTACCCCCCTGCGACCGCTAATTAACAATTTATAGAGGTGCCGCTCATCAGACTGACGCAACCCTATAGCAGTCCTTTTTGCCTGTGAAACAAGGGTCGCAGGGCGTAAGCCCCCGCTTGGGGTTTTCTCCCCTCTCCCCTGATGGGAGAGGGGCAGGGGGTGAGGGCAGACGGGAACGAGCCATCACTTCTGTTGTGATCTCATTTATGATTGCTACGTTTGCCAGAACACCCGAATTACGGAGAACCAGAGAGGGGGGGTGCCCCCCTGCGACCGCTAATTAGCAATTTATAGAGGTATAAATTAAAGAGCCAAATACGGGGGCGACCCTTACCCCAAGATTAAAATCCCCTACAAATGCAGATGCTTCATCACGGTTTGGACATCTTTATCCCCCCGTCCCGAACAGTTGATCACGATCCGAGTCCCAGGGGCGCACTGAGGAGCTAAGGTTTCCAGATAGGCAAAGGCATGGGCAGTTTCCAGGGCAGGAATAATACCCTCCAGTTGACTCACCCGTTGCAAGGCAGCCAGGGCTTCCGCATCGGTGACGCTGACGTAGGTGGCTCGCCCGGTTTCCTGAAGATAGCTGTGTTCCGGTCCTACGCCTGGGTAATCCAATCCAGCACTGATGGAGTGGGGTTCCACCACCTGCCCCTGGTCATCCTGGAGCAGATAACTCATCGCCCCGTGCAGTACACCCACCCGTCCCTGGGTCAAAGTAGCGGCGTGTTTCCCGGTATGAATCCCCTCCCCAGCGGCTTCCACCCCAATCAAGCGCACGGTCGGTTCCGCCACAAATTCATGGAACAACCCCATCGCATTGGAGCCACCCCCCACACAGGCCAGGAGAATATCCGGCAGACCTTGCCACAACTCCTGGCACTGCGCCCGGGTTTCCCGCCCAATCACACTTTGAAAATCCCGCACGATCATCGGATAGGGATGCGGTCCTGCCACCGAACCCAGGATGTAATGGGTGGTTTCTACATTCGTCACCCAGTCCCGAATCGCCTCGGAAGTCGCATCCTTGAGGGTTCCCGTCCCGGCCGCCACCGGCTGTACCTTGGCTCCCAACAACCGCATCCGAAAAACATTGAGGGCTTGGCGTTCCATATCCTGCACCCCCATATAAATCACGCATTCCAGACCAAACCGAGCGCAGACCGTCGCCGTTGCCACCCCATGCTGACCTGCCCCCGTCTCGGCAATGATCCGCCGCTTACCCATCCGCTGAGCCAATAAAACTTGCCCCAAGGCATTATTAATTTTGTGCGCCCCGGTGTGATTCAAATCTTCCCGTTTCAGGTAAATCAATGGCTGAGAGCCATCAGGCCGTTGGTAATACTGGCTCAAACGTTCGGCAAAATAAAGCGGGGTGGGTCGCCCTACATAGGTTTTGTATAAAAATTGTAATTCAGATTGAAAGGCGGGTTCATCTTTACATTGAAAATACATTTGTTCCAATTCTGTAAGAGCAGGCATGAGGGTTTCCGGGACGTATTTACCCCCAAACCGCCCAAACCGCCCAAACGTATCCGGTACCGTTGCCGTCGTCACAGTCATTTCTCTCAGCTCATCTCAGAAATTATACCTTTTTCGTTCTCAGGGATGGATTTGTGAACCTTGCTACTTCTTGTGGATACTTCTGTAGCAATCCTAAAAGATTCGAGAACAAAGAAACGAGAAAGAACCAAATACGGGGGCAATGCCCCTGCGACCCTCGTTGCCAATTCAAAAGGGATTGGTATATTTATGAGACCTCTTGCGTAAATGTTAATAACTCAACTCTAAACCCTTGAACAGATCAAGGTTTCTTGGCTTGGGATTTTCTCCCCTCTCCCTTGATGGGAGAGGGGTCGGGGGTGAGGGTGAGTATGACAACTTAAGAATTATGCAAGAGGTCTATAGCAATCCTAAAAGATTCGAGAACAAAGAAGCGAGAAAGAACCAAATATGGGGGCAACGCCCCTGCGACCCTTGTTGCCAATTCAAAAGGGATTGCTATATGGAAGCTAAGGAAAAATTCTCTTGCCAGCACGCCCGAATTAGGGAGAACTGCGCCCGTGCGACCGTTCATTTTCAATTTACAGAGATGTCCCGCACCTGTAGCCTTGCCCGTATATCTTGAAGCCGTTCGAGCCACTTTGCTAATTCCTTATCCTGCAGACGTTGAGGTTTTAACCCGAGAATCGTTATTAATTCTGTGGCTTTTTGTCCGGTTTGTTGCTCCCACAAAATAGCAAAATCATCCAATGCTAATAACTCATCTCCTAGTCCTAATTGTCGTTGCAGATAACGTTGTTCTTCATGTTTAAGTAATTCAATTATTAATTCTGTAGAACCGGCTCGCATCAGAACACCTGATAACGCCTCCATATACATCCGGCTATTATCTAGTTCAGGGAGTTTGAGAACCAAAGGAGAACCCAAACGCCAATTCAATCCCCAGAAGAAAATTGCACCAATAATTATCGCCTGAATAAATACGGCTCGCCAGGGGGTACGGGCGAGATAATCAATCCAGTTGCGATTCCCTTCTTCTTTCAGTGTTTCCTCATCTTTATAGCCATGAATAAACTCATCTACATAAATGGGTAAACCGGGTTGAGTAACCAACGCTTTTAGATAATTAAAATTTCCTGATTCAGACTGGTAAGCATTCGCCGCTAAATGGGGAGTAATCACCTCAATATATTGCCCGTTATCAACCCTTTTTTGCCGCACAATTGCCCCGTAGTTATCCTGGAGGAGAGCGGTGAGCTCATCCACTTCCACTGTGGGATCAGCAACCCCTTTGGTTTCTGCAAAACGCCGTCGAGTTTGAATTTTTACTTCCCCAACTTCAGTAGGATGAAGGGTCGTAAAGGGTGCATTGGTCACTGGCGTTTCGATCCCCAATTCAATTAACACATTCCCATTTGCTAACCACTCCGGGTCAAGATAACCATGTCCATAAGGAGACAGTTCACTCCCCACCCGTAGCAAGGTAATTTTCGTGTCTAAATCCCCTAATTTATGTCCGGGTTTTTGCCAGCGTTGCACCGGATGACCCTGCTCTTGCATAAACTCATACCATGCCCCATACCCGTCGGGAGCCCGACTGTAGGTTGAACCCCGTTTAAGATTATTCCCCGCCGGTGCGAATAAAAAAGCCAAACTACTAATAACCAGAAGAATGATTACTCCGATAACCCACCAGCGATTGCTTCTTTTCATTACCTAAAAACTCTCTAGGGCACATCGCAATAAACGCTGAGCTAAGGAATAGCCAATCCCCTCCCGCATCGGGTAATAGCCATCAAAATCAGGATGTCCCCAAAGATTAGCGGTACTGCGGCTTTGTGACCAGATTTTTTGTTGCACAATATAGCCATATTTCCCGTTCGAGTAAACACTCCAAAGTTTATTAATAATTTTCAAATCAACACAAGGCAAATGATCAATATGAATGGCATCCAAAAAACCCTGTTCTTCCGCTTTTTTACCGGCAATTTTCAGCAGTAATCGTTGGGTTTCCCGGTCGGCATTCTCCCAATCCCGTTGTTCTAAAAATTCTTTTAAGGGCGCATAATTCACCCCCGATGCTTGCAGTAACCAATTTTCCCCCATCGCCAAACAATTTTGACAGGGATGCGTTACGCCCTCAAAATGCCGCAACCGTTCTAATAAAATATCCCGCCCTAACTTCAAATCCTGATTTTCCTGGCGCAATAACTCATTTGCCCGCCTGAGCAAACTCAACTGTGTCTGTAAATCGTCCTGCTCCATGAAGCGCAACCTTTTTTCTTCTATAGTAATGTCTTCTTCATACCCCGTCACGATTCCCCCAACCCCTCGCTCAGTAGGGACAACCCCACCACCAGCCCCGTCATCGCCAAACCGGGAAACAACGTCGTCCACCAAATCCCCGTCGGCAAACTGTCCAATGCCTGCGCCAATTCATGCCCCCACTCCGGTACAGCAGGTGGTAAGCCCAATCCCAGAAATCCCAGTCCTGCTAATGTCAGTACCGCATCCGCACTATTAACACTAAATAAAACCGGCAAATTGCGACTCAGATGACCGCTCAAATGGCGCACCAAAATATAAATGCTTCCCGCCCCCAACGCCCGTGCCGCCTCGACAAACACCTCATTTTTTAAGCTAATGGTATGATTGCGAATCACCCGATAATACTGAGGAATATAAGCAATACTGAGGGCAATCGCCGCATTCAACACCCCCCGCCCCACCACAAAAGCTACCGTTAGAGACAACAGTAACCCCGGCAATGTATAGATAGTGTCCATAATAAATAATAACAACTTATCAACTTTGCCTCCCCAATACCCACTCAATGCCCCCAGGGGAAACCCCACACCCAAACTCAACCCTGTTGCCAGGAGCACCACCTGCCACGCCGCTCTCGCCCCAAAAATGACCCGGCTGAGGACATCGTAGCCCTGGCGATCCGTGCCAAACCAATGTTGTGGGCTAGGGGGCTGTTGCGGAGTATAGGCCAAAAATTCCTGGGGGTTGGGTAAGCCCAGGGACACCAACCAATCGGCGCTCACGGCCGCCACGGCATAAACCAGGACTAACCCGCCGCCGATGAGTAAAAATACCCGTTGACTGGGGGATTGCCGCCGCCAGAACGGTACAATAGCAGAGAAAACGTGGGAGGCCGACACAGTGCTGACGCTGGGGGTGAATATAGACCATGTTGCCACAGTCCGGCAGGCACGCCGCACGACCGAACCCGACCCGGTGGCCGCCGCTGTTTTGGCCGAGTTGGGGGGAGCCGATGGGATTACGGTGCATTTACGGGAAGACCGCCGTCATATTCAAGAGCGGGATGTCCGGTGTCTGCGGCAAACGGTGCAAACGCATCTGAATTTAGAAATGGCCGCCACACCTGAAATGGTTGCTATTGCGTTGGATATTCACCCTGATTACGTCACCCTTGTCCCGGAACGGCGAGAAGAAATTACCACTGAAGGCGGCCTAGATGTAGTGGGATCAGCAATAGAATTAACCCAAA
Organism: Gloeomargarita sp. HHBFW_bins_162; assembly: GCA_039794725.1. Taxonomy (GTDB): domain Bacteria; phylum Cyanobacteriota; class Cyanobacteriia; order Gloeomargaritales; family Gloeomargaritaceae; genus Gloeomargarita. Next base: position 3,379 of record JAUQVQ010000005.1, on the reverse strand, counting down.
CAGTGCAAAAATTGCAAAATCAAGCGATTCCCGTCAGTTTATTTATTGACCCGGAACCGGAGCAAATTCGTGCCGCTCAACAAACGGGTGCCCAATGGATTGAACTGCACACCGGAACCTATGCGTTAGCCAAAAAAGAAACCGAAAAACATCAGGAATTAGAACGTTTAATTTGCGGAGCCAAACTCGCAAAAGAATTGGGTTTACGCGTGAATGCGGGGCATGGATTGACCTATCAAAATGTTTATCCGGTGGCCTGTATTCCGGGGATGGAAGAATTAAATATCGGCCATAGCATTATTAGCCGGGCGGTGTTGGTCGGACTAACTCAAGCCGTGCGGGAGATGAAACGGGCGATGCGGGGGGAGGTCTAAACCCAGAGGTGGTATCCCCGGGTGGCGATCCCTTTTGAATTTGGAATAACGGTTGCAATTTAGAATTGCCACAGAGCACCTCTCAAAATAATCAATTAGCGGTCGCAGGGGGGCACCCCCCGTCTCTGGTTCCCCGTCATCTCTGGATTCTAAATGAGAGATTCTTTCCCCGATTGAATAAATAGAGGTTCCCTTGAGTTGTTAACATTGACGCAAGAGGTCTATTGGGCACCTCTAAAAATTGGTGATGAGCGGTCGCAGGGGCGCAGCCCCCGTCTCTGGTTCCCCGTCATCTCTGGATTCTCACTAAAGGATTTTTTGTCCGATTGAATCAATAGAGGGTACCTCTAAAAATTGTGAATTAGCGGTCGCAGGGGCGCAGCCCCCGTCTCTGGTTCTTGGTAATCTCTGGATTCCAACTGAGAGATTTTTGGCTTGCTTGAATAAATAGAGGTGCCCTTGAGTTGTTAACATTGACGCAAGAGGTCTATTGGGTACCTCTAAAAATTGCCAATGAGCGGTCGCAGGGGCGCAGCCCCCGTCTCTGGTTCTTGGTAATCTCTGGATTCCAACTGAGAGATTTTTGGCTTGCTTGAATAAATAGAGGTTCCCTATTGAGTAATGATGACCTGAAATTGAGCCGGGTCTTGATCCCGCCGGTGTTGGGTAGGAATGGGAGTTCCCTGCCGGTTGCCCGCTAAAGCCGCCGTCTGTTCCAACGATGTCCGCAGGTGTTTGGCCGCATAAATACTCATATCCCGGGGCACACTAATCCGATCCCGCAGGTAACGCAACGCCGCATCCGCCCCCGCCGGGGGTTGACATAAATTCCCTGTCATCAAATGGGTCAACGCACACCGCAACGCCACATCCATTACCTCATCCGGTGCCGGATTCACTCGGATTAGATTCTGCCGATGTTTCAACACCCGATGCAGAGCCTCGTTGCGACTCGTTGTGGGTTCGGGATAACGGGCATCCGGCAAATCCCACCACGACCCGTGATCCACCCGCAGTTGATTCGCCTGCGTCACCGGGCTATCATTCGCCCAACATCCGCCCATCTGAGGGGGCAAATCGTGGGCATGGGTATGAAAATCACTCTGCGTCCCCCGATAGGTTAACCGGCTTTCCATCGCATCAAACCAGGCTGATAATGCTGGATTTTGTTCCCGCAGTCCGTACCCTTTGTAATAGTAAAGACTGGCGTGCATTCGTTCCAAAAAGGGCGTAAAAATCACATCAATTACACTAAAATCACCCAAAAAGTAAGCCCCCGGTGTCCGATTTAATGCCTCTTCGACCTGGTCAACTACCCGCTGGAATTGCTGTTGATTCGCCGGTTCTGGTTGGGGCTGACATAACCACATACACCACGCCCGAAATAACAACCGCTCCAATTGCCGTAACGGTTTTGCTTCCGGGGCTTGCAAACTAATTCCCAATGAACCAAACGTATTTTCTAACGCCATTAAAATATCATCACTTTCGGTAATTAACCGCCCATCCAATTCCAGGGCTGGTAACATTCCTGAACGGACTTTGCGCGTGTACCAGGCTTCTTTTTGCCCATAGCAAAACATCGTTACCTTACTAATTCGATAGGGGATGCGCTTTTCTTCCAACCACAACCACACCTTCTGACAATAGGGACACCAAGCATGATGATCCCGATACAAGTTTACCCGTACATCATCTTCACTTTGTCCAAACAAACGCAGTCGGGCTTGGGCATTAGTCGCCCCATTAACCCGGTCAAACGACCAATTATCCAACGCTGCCAATTCCGGCCAAGTCAGGGGATTCATCGGGAACCTCTATGAGTTTATGATCAGCAGTCTCTGGCTCATGGCTACGCCACGCAAGCTATCGGTAATTTGGGTGTTCTGGTCATAGAACTTCTCCTGTGCTTCAAGAACTTCGATGAACCCTAGATGAGAAATAACCCGCTATTTATTGACCAGTGTACGGGATGCCGCCGGACGAGAGCGGTACAATTCTCCCACCTGCAAAGAACGCCGCCGCCATCGCCACGCCAGTCGCCCCGCTTCGACAAATTCCCGCCACCGGCGCATCCAAATCCCCAAATAACGAGGGTGCAAATGCTTCCACAGGGGCAGATACTCGTTTTCCCACGCATCCAAAAGGGATAAAAATACGCGCACATCCACCCACGATGCCGTTGCGGCCAATCTAATACGTAATCGTTTGGAAGGTCCCCAGGTGGAAAACATCCGTTTGCGACAACAATCATTGATCACTAATGCGGGAATTTGAATGGTTAACGTTGCCTCAATCGGTTCTGTTAGTGAGGTAATGGTACGCTGACGAAAATCCAATAGCCAGTAGTAATCTGACTGCTGATGAATGTGAAATAAAACCGTCATGCGAGAAACTCTGGGTAAGCGGGGAGGGAGAGCGTGGAACAAAGCCGTAAAATACCGTTCAAACGCCTGGTAATCAGGTTTCACGTGTGCTTCTTTAGCGTATTGTTTTTCTAAGGTTACGCAATACTTTTTCTGTAAGTAAGCAATATATTGATCCCCGTGTTGATAATCAAATTCCCGAATCGCAAACCCTGCTTCATCTGACCAGGAACTCCCCGGCGGCATGAGCACACATTGGGTGGATAATCCCCGCTCTTGGCTAATTTGATTGCAGTATTTAACTACAGCTTCTGGGGAAACCGCCGTATGGTTAAACTCCTGAGTTTCTCGATGCAAAAAGCAATGATTACTCGCAAACGGAATGGCATATTTTGCCCCCACTGTTAAGCTAAATTCAGTAAATTCCTGAATGTACTGCTTGGGTGACCGAAACTCCCCAAAACGTTGTTGATAATCTTCAATGCAATAGGGAATCGCCGATGCGCTAGAAAAGCTACGAAAGACAAAATCTATGTGCGGAAATCGCCTTTGAATCTGTTGTAAAGGTAAACCAAATAACTTACAGTCATTCGCATTAAATAGTGTCGTTTCTCCATTGGTAATAATCACCGCTGAATC
>JAUQVQ010000004.1:0-16660 GCA_039794725.1 Gloeomargarita sp. HHBFW_bins_162 | reverse complement strand
GACAATTGTAGCGAGTTTGACCGGCATGCCTGCCTCCCCTATCCCTGAGCTGACGCAGGCAACTCCCCCTCCGGTTCCCCCGTGCAGGTTACAGATATTAAATTGTAGCCATCATTACCTAATCCCAGAGACACCTATAAGAAAACCTGGAGACAAATCGGCTTTTGATTACAAATCCGAGTGAGTGCAGACAATCCGCCCTATCCGTTTTATGGTGATGAATGGAGCAAATCCGTGTTCCACAATCCATTCTGAGGAGAATCTCCTATGGCTACTTACAAGGTGCGCTTGATCAATCCGGACATGGGAATTGATACCGTGATTGACTGCCCCGATGATGAGTACATCCTGGATGCCGCCGAAAGTGCCGGGTTGGACTTGCCCTACTCCTGCCGGGCGGGTGCCTGCTCGACCTGCGCCGGGAAACTGATTGACGGAGCCGCCCCCGACCAGTCCGACCAGTCCTTCCTGGATGACGACCAAATTAGCCAAGGGTACGTGCTGACCTGTGTGGCCTATCCCACCGGCGACTGCACCATTCAAACCCACCAGGAAGAAAACCTGTACTAATGGTCTTGGGGAGGAGTCTCAGCCCACTTCTCCCCGATTTCCAGGCGCAACCCCCGCCACCAATCCCCGCCGGACATCGCCCGTTTGCCCGGTGGCTGTACTGTCTTTAGAATCACACTGCCGTCCTGGGTGGCGACAACGGGGCCAAGTTTTTTTTCCAGAGCGACAACCGCACCGGGGGAACCATCGAATGGTAAATCCGGCATTTTTAATTCAGGAAATCGGCGTTGCACCTGGGGGAAAAGTGTGGGAGTGAGGGGAATAGTTTCTAAAATTTTCACCCGTTGTCTCTGGAAATATCCGAAACAGTTGGGATAAAATCCCCGCACTTGATTGTGGATTTGTAAACTCGGTTTTTGCCAATGAATCAAATAGTTTTCCGGTTGAATCAACGGTGCATAGGTCGCTTGCGTATCATCCTGGGGAATCGGGGTAATGGTAGGTAATTGCGGTAACGTTTTCACGAGTAATTGGGCGGTGAGTTCGGATAATTCTTGCCATAATTCCGGTAGGGAAGTAAAAAGATCAATAGCTATTTCTTGTTTGGCTAAAATTGGTCCTGTATCCATCCCCGCATCCATCAGCATTATGGTAATTCCGGTGTGCGATTCCCCATTGACTAATGCCCATTGAATCGGAGCCGCTCCCCGATATTTCGGCAGAAGAGAACCATGCCCATTCACGCATCCCCACCGAGGCATGGCTAATACTTCCGGGGGGAGAATTTGCCCGTAAGCAACGACGACAAATACATCGGCATTGAGGGCTTTTAATTCCTGTTGTACGGTGAAATCCTTGCGTAATCGTTGCGGTTGCCACAGGGGGAGATTATGTGCTTGGGCTAACACTTTGACAGGGGAGGGTTGGACTTTTTGCCCTCGCCCCTGGGGTTGATCCGGTTGGGTGACAACTCCTAATACCTGAAATTGGGGGTCGTTTAATAACACCGTTAAAGAGGGTACAGCAAAATCGGGAGTGCCGAAAAAGACAAGGCGCATGATTTACTGATTAGCAGTTTTACTTATGGTAGCGAATTGGTGCATATAGGTTGTTAAAATACGGAGCCGTTGGTCAATTTTTTGCCAGCGTTGGGCTTGGGTTTCCGAGGTGCGGGCGGCCTGCCAAAATACCAGATCATTCTTGAGTAAATTTAACTGCTTATGCATTTCAACACCTAGAGAACGAGGGAGGGATTCGAGTTGGTTAAACGTGTGGGGAATTTCAGCGATGAATGTTGCGATTTTTGCCGAGATTAATGCGTGCTGATCGGGGTTGGTTAAATCCTGTTTAACCCGCTCTAAAAATTGTTCTAGTTCTAAATAAATGGGTGGTAGATACATAAATTTTACCTCACTGAATTGAATTGTTTAATTCCACCAGAAAATGATAAAACTCCTGAATTTGAGAGGCGAGTAAATTTTGGGTTTCCGGTAGTTGCTCAATGAGAACCTGTAATTTCTTTGCGTCCAACTCAAAAGCATAGATATTGGTAAATAAATGACGAAATTTCCGATAATCATCTAAACGGCTTCTCACCTCCTGGCTAATGAGCATCGGTCTGTGTTTATTTGGCCTAGCCATTTGCTGGAGTAACTGCCGATGAAAATCCTCTCCAGTAGGAATATAACGGTCAATTTCCCTGGCGACTGCCTTGAATATCCGCTCACAACCAACATAGAAATTAAAAAGGTGAATAGCCCCAGCATACCAGTAGGCTTCGTCCTGGATTTCTTTAGCTTTTTCATAGTAAAAGATAACCTTTTCAGCGGCTTGGGTGATTTTCTTTAGTTCTTCGAGAATATAATCACCGAAAACTTCATAATCAATCATAAAACCAGTCCTTTTTCAATGGCTTTAAGAATGGGCGGACGGGCATCTTTTACCGGAACGAGGTCAATCGCAAAACTGCTGATATCCACAAGCTCGGCATAGGCAGGAAAATAATGCCGGTCGTCTAAATCCCACACCGCTAAATCAATATCGGAATCTTCATGAATTTGAGTTAACATACGGCCAAATAAAACCACTTTACTGGCTCCGTATTTTTCCTTCAAGATTTTAGCGCATTGTTGAGCGACGGCGAATCCCTCCTGTTGCCGTTTTTGTAATTTTAATTGCCGCAGTTGTTCCCGTTTTCTATGGTTGTCAAGATAGGTTTGCCACTCCGGTTTCATGGATAGATTAATAAATCACATATTTCTAATTAGTTTTCATTTTATCACTTGCGCCCTCTGGCAATAAGAATCGCAGTATAATTTTAGAGACAATTTAATTCTTCACTGAAATCTATGGCAGACATTGTGGATATTGCAGTCAGTGCAGGGGCATTCCAAACTTTGGTGGCGGCGGTGCAAGCGGCAAATCTTGTAGATGCCCTCAAAAGTCCTGGCCCGTTTACGGTGTTTGCCCCTAACGATGATGCGTTCGCGGCTCTGCCCCCAGGAACGATTACAACTTTATTACAGAATATTCCCCAGCTAACCCGCATTTTGAAGTACCATGTAGTGGCGGGACGGTACACTACGGCAGATTTACATACGGGGATGCGGTTACAATCCCTAGAGGGTTCCCTGATCCCGATTTATCTGGAAGGGGATGAATTTGAGGTGAAAAATGCCACCGTGTTGGCCGCCGATATTAACGCTGATAATGGGGTGATTCACGTCCTCAACCGGGTGATCCTTATGGGGGGCGATGGGGATGCACCGGGGGATGTGAGCAAGGGCTGGTATTCCCAACCGGTGACGGGATTGTAGCAATCGTATTACAACGGAAGTCATGCCTTGGTCGGGTCTGCCCTCTCCCATCAAGGGCGAGGGGAGAAGAACCAAAAGGCAACCTTTGTTTCACATTCACAGCCGTATAAGCGTTTTGTTAACCAAATTTGCGGGAATCTAACGTTTAATTGCAGAAATGCGGCTCAGGGGGCAAAGCCCTTGGTAGTCGGTGATACGTTTACCCAATATCCATTTTTGAGTTTGAGGGTGAACAGTCTATGTATCGTCCGAGTCAACGGGATTGGCCTGTGGCCTTGGTGACAGCGGGTTTGGGCGCAGGGGTGGCGACGTCTCTGGCTGTGGTGCAGGGGCAAAATCCTTTGGTGGCGCTGGGGATCACCGCATTTGCCGCTGTGATGGCGGTGGTGGTGGATGAACTGCGTCAGGGCTAGAATCAGGCGATTTTGAGAAAAACATTATAATAAGGGATGCCGCACCCATCTGGGCAACGGCGCACGGTTGTCGTTGGAAAACTGGGCGTTTTGATGTCAACACGGTTCGGGGAGTTGAGCGAACTCCGGTATTAGGGCTTGGTTGATGACATCAGGGTTATCGTCATCTGGATGATGCCACCGGTGGGGAGGCTTTTTGTCGTTCAATTGTCCTTTTATTGTATTGATGCACCATGAACAATTCCCCTTTGCCCTGGTTGACGGATGAGCGTGATGCCTGTGGGGTTGGCTTCATTGCCGACCGACGGGGGCGGGTGAGCCACGATTTGGTGACCCAGGCGTTGGCCGCGCTTACCTGCTTGGAGCATCGGGGGGGGTGCAGTGCCGACCGGGATTCCGGGGATGGAGCCGGGCTGATGACGGGTCTGCCCTGGGGGTTACTGCAAACCTGGGCGGAGGCTCCGGGGTTGCCGCCGTTGGTGCGGGGTCGGACGGGGGTGGGGATGGTGTTTTTGCCCCCGGATGCCGCAGACGTGGCGAAGGAATGGATGACTCAAGGTTTACAGGCGGAGGGGTTCACGGTGCTGGGCTGGCGGGATGTGCCGGTGCGACCGGAGGTGTTGGGGGTACAAGCTCGCCAAAATTGCCCGGCAATTGCCCAGGTGATTATCACGCATCCCGAATTACACAATGATGCGTTAGAACAGCAGTTGTACTTAACCCGCAAACGGTTAGAACGGCAGGTGGGGGAGCAGGCTTGGGGTCAGGATTTTTATATTTGTTCCTTGTCCTGCCGCACGATTGTCTATAAGGGGATGGTGCGCTCGGCGGTGCTGGGGGAATTTTATTTAGATTTGCAGAACGAACAGTATCAGAGTGCCTTTGCGATTTATCACCGGCGGTTTAGTACGAATACGTTGCCGAAATGGCCGTTGGCGCAACCGATGCGCTTGTTGGGGCACAACGGGGAAATTAATACATTGTTAGGTAATATCAACTGGATGATGGCACGGGAGTCGAGTTTTGCTCACCCCCATTGGGATGGCCGGTTGGCAGACATTAAGCCGGTGGTGAATGTGAAAAACAGCGATTCGGCCAATTTGGATAACAGTCTGGAATTGCTGGTGCGCTCGGGGCGCAGTCCCCTGGAGGCGATGATGTTGCTGATCCCGGAGGCGTACCAAAATCAACCGGAGTTGGCGGATTATCCCGAAGTGGTGGATTTTTACCAGTATTACGCCGGTTTGCAGGAGGCCTGGGATGGTCCGGCGTTGATCGTGTTCGGGGATGGCAATGTGGTGGGGGCAACGTTGGATCGCAATGGTCTGCGCCCGGCTCGCTATGTGCTGACCCAGGATGATTGGGTGATCGTGGCCTCGGAAGCGGGAGTGGTGGACATTCCGGCGCATCAGGTGATCGCCAAGGGGCGGTTGGGGCCGGGGCAAATGCTGGCGGTGGATTTGACGAAAGGGGAATTGCTCACCAATTGGACGATCAAACAACAGGTGGCGCAACGTCTGCCCTACGGCGAGTGGCTGAAAACCTACCGGCAACCCCTGGCACCGGAACCGTTTCGGGATAGTTGTCAGTACGATGAGATAACATTACTGCGTTATCAAACGGCGTTTGGGTACACCGCCGAAGATGTGGAAATGGTGATTGAACCGATGGCGAGTACGGGCAAGGAACCCACGTTTTGCATGGGGGATGATGCGCCGTTGGCGGTGTTATCGGAGAAACCCCATTTGCTGTACGACTATTTCAAGCAGCGGTTTGCCCAGGTGACGAATCCGCCGATTGACCCCCTGCGGGAAAGTTTGGTGATGTCGTTGGAGATGGGGTTGGGCGCCCGGGGGAATTTACTCCAGGTGCGCCCGGAGGATGCCCGGCAGATTTGGCTCACCTCGCCGGTGTTGAATGAGCGGGAATTGCACGCCGTCAAAACGGGGGCATTAAAAACCGCTGAAATTAGCACCTTGTTTGCCCTGAATGGAGCCTGCGATACGCTCAAAAATGCGTTGCATAATCTTTGCGAGCAGGCGGTCAAAGCGGTTCACGAGGGGGCGGAAATTCTCATCCTCAGCGACCGTTTGGAGGAATTGACGGCGACCCGCACCTGGATTCCCCCGTTGTTGGCGGTGGGGGCGGTGCATCACCATTTGATTGCCCAGGGGTTGCGCCTGCGGGTGTCGTTGGTGGTGGATACGGCGCAGTGTTGGAGTACGCATCATTTCGCCTGTTTGATTGGCTACGGGGCGAGTGCGGTGTGTCCTTATCTGGCGTTGGAGACGGTGCGGCAGTGGTGGCAGGATGCCAAGACCCAAACCCTGATGACGCAAGGGAAAATTAGCCGGTGTACTCTGGTGGAGGCGCAGGGGAATTACCGGGCGGCGGTGGAAGCGGGGTTATTAAAGATTCTCTCGAAAATGGGGATTTCCCTGCTGGCGAGCTATCACGGGGCGCAGATTTTTGAAATTTTGGGCTTGGGCAATGAGGTGGTGGACATTAGTTTCCAGGGCACGGTGTCCCAGTTGGGCGGCTTGAATTTGGCGGAATTGAACCAGGAAATTTGCCGGATTCACCAACGGGCGTTCCCGGAATTAACCCAGAAAAAATTAGAAAATTTGGGCTTTATCCAAGCTCGTCCTCGGGGCGAATACCACATGAATTCCCCGGAAATGGCGAAATTATTGCACAAAGCCGTCCGTTCCGGGCAACCGGCGGATTTTGCCGCCTACCAACAATTGTTAGAAAACCGCCCCCCGACGGCTCCGAGGGATTTATTGACCTTTGGGAGCGACCGTGCCCCGATTCCCCTGGAGGAGGTGGAACCGGCTAGTGCCATCGTCACCCGGTTTTGTACGGGCGGGATGTCCCTGGGGGCGTTGTCTCGGGAAGCCCATGAGGTGCTGGCGATTGCCATGAATCGGTTGGGGGGCAAGTCCAATTCGGGTGAGGGCGGCGAGGATCCGGTGCGGTTCCAAATTCTCACGGATGTGGATGAGACGGGGCATTCCCCCACCATGCCCCACCTGCACGGCCTGCGGCATGGGGATACGGCCAGTTCGGCGATTAAACAGGTGGCCTCCGGGCGGTTTGGGGTGACGCCGGGGTATTTGATGCACGCCCAACAGATTGAGATTAAGATTGCCCAGGGGGCGAAACCGGGGGAAGGTGGGCAATTGCCGGGGAAGAAGGTGAGTCCTTACATTGCCATGTTGCGCCGTTCCAAACCGGGGGTGTCGTTGATTTCGCCGCCGCCCCATCACGATATTTATTCCATTGAAGACTTGGCGCAGTTGATTTTCGACCTGCATCAGGTGAACCCCCAAGCGAAAGTTTCGGTGAAATTAGTCGCGGAAATTGGCATCGGCACGGTGGCGGCTGGGGTAGCGAAGGCGAATGCGGATGTGATTCAAATCTCCGGCCACGACGGGGGGACGGGTGCCTCGCCCTTGAGTTCGATCAAACACGCCGGAACCCCCTGGGAGTTGGGGCTGACCGAGGTGCATCGGGTGTTGCTCAATAATCAACTGCGGGACCGGGTGACCCTGCGGGTGGATGGGGGGTTGAAAACCGGCTGGGATGTGGTGACTGCCGCCCTGATGGGAGCCGAGGAGTTTGGGTTTGGTTCGGTGGCGATGATTGCCGCCGGGTGCATCATGGCGCGGGTGTGTCATACGAATAATTGCCCGGTGGGGGTGGCGACCCAACGGGATGACCTGCGGGCGCGGTTCCCCGGTCTGCCGGAACAGGTGGTGAATTTCTTTATCTTTATCGCCGAAGAGGTTCGGCAAATTTTGGCGCAGTTGGGCTACCGTTCCCTGAGTGAAGTGATCGGGCGGGCGGATTTGTTGCACCCCCGCACGGTTCCGGTGAGCAAAACCCAGGGGTTGATGCCCCAGGCGTTGACCGACCTGCCGGATACCCGCACCGACCGGAGTTGGCTGGCGCACGAACCCGTCCATAGTAATGGGGTTGTCCTGGACGATGAATTACTCCAGCGTCCTGATGTTCAACAGGCGATTCGGGAGCAGAGTTCCCTAACGGTGGAGGTGAAACTGCACAACACCGACCGGAGTGTGGGGGCGAGAATCGCCGGGGAAATTGCCCGTCGCTACGGCGATGATGGCTTCCAGGGGCAGATTACCCTGCGGGCACGGGGCAGTGCGGGGCAGAGTTTCGGGGCGTTTAACCTGCCGGGGATGATTTTGCACCTGACGGGCGAAGCCAACGATTACGTGGGCAAGGGGATGCACGGCGGCGAAATTATCGTGGTGCCCGACTCGGATTTGGCCTGTGACCCCAGTGCCCAGGTGATTATTGGCAATACCTGTCTGTACGGGGCGACGGGGGGGCGGTTGTTTGCCTACGGGCGGGCGGGGGAACGGTTTGCGGTGCGTAATTCCCTCGCGCAAGCGGTGATCGAAGGGGCGGGCGACCATTGCTGTGAGTACATGACCGGCGGGGTGGTGGTGGTGCTCGGGCCGGTGGGGCGCAATGTGGGGGCAGGCATGACCGGCGGGTTGGCCTACTTCCTGGATGAGAGCGGTGATTTTCCGGCCAAGGTGAACCCGGAAATTGTCAAACTCCAGCGGGTGAGCAGTCCGGCGGGGGTGGCGCAGTTACGCACTTTGATCGAAGCACATGGGGAGCGCACGGGCAGTCGCAAAGCCCAGGCCATTTTGAGCCAATGGGAACGGTATTTGCCCCAGTTTTGGCAGGTGGTGCCCCCCTCGGAAGCGGAGTCGCCGGAAGCCAGCCCCAGTGTAACGCCGGGCGTGTTGGAGCGGGTGTAGGGAATCAGGCTAAGATATAAAGCCGACTCCTGAGGTGTGCTGGTGTTGGGTTGGATTGTCGTCATTATCCTGCTGGCGGCCGGGCTGGGCAGTGTTGGGGTGGACCGCTGGCTCCGCCGTCGGTCTCGCAATTTACTCCATCTCACCCGGGGCGGCTGGCAGATGGAGATGCAGGAAGTTGACCATTACCGCTGGCGGGGGCATTTGGAATGGGTCAATCCCAGTTTCCGTTTTGAAGTGATGATCCCCGAATGTACGGTCAAGGTTCAGCTTTTGTCCCGACATGACCTGACCGGCATTACCGTCAAGACCGAGTTAATTTCCCACCACCCGGATGCCCCCACCCGACCGGATGGCTACTGGTTATCCTGCATTATCAAAACCCGCCAGCGGGTGGGGTTGGAAGTCATTTTAGACATCACCGGGGCAGATTTGAGTGGGTTGCAGTCGGCGTGGGTACAAATCCATTACGTCACCTACGGCCCGGCCGGTTGGTTGCCCCGCCAACAGCATATTGTGTTACCGTTGGCGTTCCCTGACCCGACCCGCACGATTGTGAGTCGTCGTACGCCCAACCAAGCCGAGATTCTGCTCATTCGCACCCATTTGCTGTGCCATTTGGATGACCCGGTGGCGGTGATTAAACGTTATGCCCAACCTCATGCCCTGCCGGGGGACATTGTGGTGTTTGGGGAAACGCCGGTCGCCATCATGCAGGGGCGGTGGCGGCATCCGCAACAAATTCAGCCGGGGTGGCTCGCCCGCCGGTTGTGTACGTTTTTCCTGCCCACGTCCAGTTTGGCGACTGCCTGTGGGTTGCAAAGTTTGATTGACTTGGTGGGCTGGCCGCGGGTGTTGGGGGCGTTTTTGGGGGGGGCGGTGGCGAAACTGGCTGGCAAACCCGGGGTGTTTTACCAGTTGGCGGGGGAGCAGGCGGCTTTGATTGACGATGTAACCGGCACGTTACCCCCCTACGACCGCTTTGTGGTGCTGGGGCCGACCCGACCGCAGACGGTGGTGAATGAGATTAAGGAGCAAACCGGGTTAGCGGCGGCGATTGTGGATGTGAACGACCTGAAAGCCGTTAGAATATTAGCAGTGACCCCGGATGTGGATCGGGAACTGTTGACCCGTGTGTTGGTGGATAATCCTGCCGGTAATGCGGATGAGCAAACCCCTTTGTTGTTAATTCGTCCCTTGCCCCCGGAACCCGATACTCCTGCCGAAGCCATTGTTGAACCTGTAACTGACTATGGTGACGATCCGACCGCCCCACCCCCAAGAATGGAAGACGATTTTGACCCGCATGGGGGTTGGCGACCCGGCTAACCGAACGGGGCATACCTGGGTGGCGGTGGAAGCGGGACAACTCACGGGGGCGATTCAGGTGGTGCCCTTTAACCGCAGTCGCAGTACCTGGCAGGTGAAATGGGTATCCAGCCGCACCCTGGAAATCGGTTCCCAGCTATTGCGCTATGCCCTGGAAACGGTGTTGGAAGCCCGCACCTGGGTCTTGGAAGTGCCCACCCAGGCTACGGATACGTTGGCGTTGTACCGGCAAAATGGCTTTCAACCCCTAGCGCACTGCACCTACTGGCATTTGCACGGAGACGCATTGACGGCGCTGGCACACGCCCCGGTGGAAGCCCCGACCCTCAGCCCGGTGGGGAATGGGGATGCCTATTTGCGCTATCAGTTGGATACGGTGGCGATGCCCCCCTTGGTGCGGCAGGTGTTTGACCGGCATCCTCAGGACTTTACCATCCCGGTGTGGCAACCCCTCTGGCAGAAGTGGCGGGCGTGGCAGGGCTATTCCCGACCGATTCAGAACTATGTGTTTGAACCCCAGCGCAAGGCGGCGATTGGTTATTTCTGCCTCTGGTTCGACCCGCACGCCCAGCACCCCCATCCGGTAGATTTGACCGTACACCCGGCCTACACCTGGCTTTATCCGCAACTGCTTTCCCATCTCACCCGTTTGGTTGCCCCCGAACCCGGTTTGCGCTTGGCCTGTATGGATTATCAACCGGAGCGGGAAGCCTGTTTTCAGTGGGCGGGAGCCGTGCCCCAGGGGGAAACGCTGTGGATGTGTCGTTCGGTATGGCACAAACTGCGGGAGGCGAAGTTAAATCTCCAGGAACTGCCCAGTTTGGCGGAAGTCCTCCCCCAGTTGCAACCCGTGCCCCTCACCCCCAGAGATTCGTTTGCGGGGGATCAGAACATGGCACAATGACCCTAAGATGCCCACGGTGGTAATGGTTGTCGGTTTGGGGTTGGATATTGGTCGGAAACGGATCGGGGTGGCCATCAGTGACCCAACTGGTTTGCTGGCGACCGGCTTACCCACCCTCACGTGGCCAACGGCTCCCCAAGCCCTGGCGCAGATTGTCCGGGAGCGCCGCCCGGAGGTTCTGGTGGTGGGTCTGCCCATGTACCCCGATGGCCGTCCCAGTGCCCAAACCCGCTACACCCAAAAACAAGCGGCCTACCTGGGGCGATACCTGGGTCTGCCCGTGGTCTTTGTGGATGAAGTGCTGACCTCCTGGAGTGCCGCCCAGACCCTTGAGAGACGGCGTTACCGCACTGAGGCCGATTACCGAGCCGCTGTGGATCAGGAGTCTGCCCGCCTGATTCTGCAGCAGTGGCTCGACCAACACTCCCCTGCCTTTCGTTCTGGAGATACCTATGGGACGCAATTCCCAACAAAACTTTGACCTACCGGCGCAGGTGGTGCTGGTGGATGACCGGGGTCGCTCCCTGGCCTGCTACGTGGATCGCACCCTAGAGGTGGACGAACGCCCCTATCTCCTGCTGTTGCCGGTGGATGTGCCGGTGGAGCTGTTCGCCTGGAATGAAGCGGAAGATACCCTGTTGGATTTGGAAGAAGAGGAATTGGCCGCCGTTTTGCCCATCGCCCGCGACATTTTGGCCGAACAAAATCTCATCCTGCTGGACACGGCCTTAACCCTCACCGCCCAGGGGGAACTGCCCGACGACCAGGAAACCCTGTTTTTGGACTACGAAGGCCAAGACGGCGAGGTGGAATCCGAAGAATTTCAAGAATTGGGCGTGTTTTACTACGAAGGCCGCCGCTACGGGGTGTACACGCCCCTCGACCCCTTGCTCTTTTTCGCCCGCTTGAATAGCCAAGGCCAGCCGGAACCCCTGTCTGCCGAAGAAATGGAACTTATTGGCCCCCGCCTGGAAGCGGAATTACTCAACGATCTCGATTAAGGGCACCTCGATTAACTCAGAATCAGCGGTCACAGGGGGGTCTGGTTCGCCGTCACTGGGCATCCTCTTGGCCGGATACCCCTAAGGTCGAAATAAATGCCGGTGCTGGGGGTGATACAGGTGCGAACGGGTAGCTCCGGCGGTGAACACCGGACTGATGACATACAACGTCGTGCGGGTCAATCGCTCCCGCTGGGTGACAGCCGCCATGTCCTGGAGGGGAACCAACCAAATTTTTTCCTGCGGCCACCCCAAGCGATGACACACCGCCACCAGGGTATCGCCAGGGTAATGCTTTTGTAATTCAGATTGAGCGGTATCCACCAAGCGGGCACTCAAGTATAATCCCAAGGTGGCGCGATGGGCGGCCAAATCGGCCAGATTTTCCGGCATGGGCGTGCGACCGGGGGTGCGGGTGAGGATCACCGTTTGCACCACTTCGGGAACCGTCCATTCGGTGGTCAACCGTGCCGCCGCCAGTTGCATTGCCCCAATACCGGGGACAATTTCCACCGTCATGCCTGCGTGGTGTAATGCCTGAATTTGCTCATAAATCGCCCCGTATAAACTCAAATCCCCGGAATGCAACCGGACTACCAATTTTCCTGCTTGAGCCGGTGCGATCATCAAGGGCAAAATGTCTTCGAGGGTCAAACTTTTGGTCGCAATTCGTTGGCAATCCGGGCGAGTCAGGGCAATAATTGCCGGGGGGATCAACGAATCGGCATAGACCACCACATCCGCCGTTTTGATTAAGCGTTCTGCCCGCACCGTCAGTAATTCGGGATCACCAGGGCCAGCACCAACGAGATAGATTTTCATGCCGTTTTGATTCAGGAATTTAATACCCCTCAGGCTTGAGAACTCTAAGATAACATTAAGCCACCTCTATAAATTGGTGATGAACGGTCGCCGGGGCGCAGCCCCCGTTTTGGGTTCTCTATAGGGCACCTCTAAAAATTGGAAATTGGTAATTAGCGGTCGCAGGGGGGCACCCCCCGCCTCTGGTTCTCCGTAATCTCTGGATTCCAATTTAAGAGATTTTTGGCTCGCTTTAATAAATAGAGGTGCCCTATAAATTTCTGAATTGTTACTGAGAGATTAATTCATAATTAGCGGTCGCCGGGGCGTAGCCCCCGTTTTTGGTTCTCCGTAATTTCTGGATTCTGACTAAGGGATTCTTTATTCGATTGAATAAATAGAGGTTCCCTGATTAATTAGACCTCTTGCATGATTCTTAAATTTTATATTCACCCTCACCCCCGACCCCTCTCCCATCAAGGGAGAGGGGAGAAAATCCCAAACCAAGAAACCTTGATTTGTTCAAGGGTTTAGAGTTGAGTTATTAACATTGACGCAAGAGGTCTATTGATGGAGGTTACCGCAAGGACTTTAGCACTACAGCAATCCTAAAAGGTTCAAGAACACAAAAAGTAGGAAGAACTCAAGAACGGGGCAATGCGCCTGCAACTTTTTCAATTCCAAATTCCAAAAGGATTGCTATGAACCAGAGCAAATCAAACTACCAAGAGGGGGGATGGGCGAGCAATTTTTCCACCTGAGCCGCTTCCAAAGGCGGCGAGAATAAATACCCCTGTCCATAGGCACAACCTATCTGCCGCAGTTGTTGCAGTTGTTCTGAGGTTTCAATCCCTTCAATCACGACGGTTTTGCCGAGCGAATGGGCAAGTGCGACAATACCCTGCACAAATCCCACACTCTTGTCATCAAGAGATTGAATAAAGGATTTATCCACCTTCACCACATCCATCGGCATTGTCCGCAGCCGACTCAAATTAGAATAGCCCGTGCCAAAATCATCCATCAAAATTTGCACCCCCAATTCCTGAAGTTGGGTAAGCATCGCCATCGCATTTTCTTCACTTTCCATCAACAAACTTTCGGTTAATTCCAATTTTAGATGGTTACCCGGCAAGCCCGCCTCCTGTAAAACCTGGTTAATTTGGGTGACTAAATCCGCCTGGATAAATTGCTTACTGGACACATTCACACTCACGGTCAGGGGATGAACCTGGGGAAATTGCTTTTGCCAGTGACACAACTGGTGACAAGCGGTGCGAAGTACCCATAGCCCAATCGGGATAATTAATCCGGTTTCTTCCGCAATCGCAATCAGTTGATCCGAAGGAATCCAGCCCACCTGCGGGTGATGCCAGCGCACTAGGGCTTCAAACCCGACGATTTGACCACTACTCAACGACACAATCGGTTGATAGCGCAGGGACAATTCTCCCCGTTCAACGGCTCGGCTCAGGTCGGTTTCCAACCGCAAACGATTGCCGGAATCCTCCATGCCAGGCCGAAAAACCTCCAGCCGTCCCCGCCCCAGTTGCTTGGCTCGATGGGTCGCCGCCCGGGCAAAGCGCAACCAATCCTCCGGTTGTGCTACTGCTGTATTGCTAAAAACCACCCCCATACTGACCGTGATAAAGGCCTCTTTGTCTTCCAGGGTAAACGCTTCGCTCAAATCCCGTTGCATGGATTCCACCAGGGCAACAGCCTCTTCAGGACGGGTGATATTTTCCAACAGCAGGGCAAATTCATCCCCCTCCAACCGCACCGCCGTATCGCCCGGGGACAAGCGTTGGCGCAACCGCCGGGCAATGGCGGCCAAGAGTTTGTCCCCCACCCGGTAGCCCAGACTATCGTTGACCTGCTGCAAACGGTCAATATCGAGGTGAACCACGGCAAACACCAAGCTGGTCTCCACCGCCAGCCGTTCCCACAGGGTTTGCAGCAAGGACATAAACATATTCCGGTTTGGCAGGCCGGTCAAAGAGTCGTGATACACCTCCGGTAGCACCGCCGTACTGTCAGAACCAAGGGACATGGCTCCCGTGGGAGGCAACGTCCCTAGGGTATTCAACGCAATCTTGTACGGGCCGATTTGAAAACGATCCCCGTCTTGGATTTGCCGGTTTGTCCCCAAAAAATGTTGCCCATTCAGGAACGTACCATTGGTGCTTTTGTCCACCAATTCCAAACCGTTTTCCTGCTCAATAATCAGGGCGTGACAGCGAGACACCTGTTTATGCGCCAAAATGACCAACGTTCCCCGGCTGTCATTCATCGCTAAACGCATGGCCTGTTCATCCCGACCAAACGCTACCGGTACCGTAACCGTCCGTTGTTGCAGGGTGCCTGTGGTCAGGTCTTCCCAACTCAGTTGCAGTTCCGCCGCCATGTGTGGATGCGTAAGGGGTTCTTCACTAATAGTAGTAGTTTAATAAGGAAATACCGCTCTCATTCGTAGGGTACAAATTCTATACTAGAGCCAGAGTCCAGTGCCCACAGCGGTCTGGGTCACTAAATTTACCGATGTGTATCCTTTGGTGGGGAGTTATGATGTCTTGTCCTACGGCCATGTCCACCCAAGTCCTACCGGAGCAGGTCAATCAAACCCTTCGGAAACATTATCCCAATTACAAAGTAATTGTGCTCAACGATGACGTGAATACCTTTGAGCACGTGGCACGGTGCCTGGTCACCTACATCCCCTGCATGACCCCGGAGCGCGCCTGGGAATTGACCAACCAGGTGCATTACGAAGGGCAGGCGATTGTTTGGGTCGGCCCCCAAGAACCGGCGGAACTGTACCACGAACAACTCAAGCGGGCAGGGCTAACGATGGCTCCCCTGGAAGCGGCATGAGTTCTCCCTTGCGGGTTCAGGCTCCCTTTGCCCCCACCGGCGACCAACCCCGGGCGATTCAGGAATTGGTGCGGGGGTTACACCGGGGCGACCGGTACCAAACGCTGTTGGGGGCGACCGGCACGGGGAAAACCTTTGTGATGGCGAATGTCATTGAACAGGTGGGGCGACCCACGCTGGTTTTAGCGCACAATAAAACCCTGGCCGCCCAACTGTGTAATGAACTGCGGGAATTTTTCCCCGATAATGCGGTGGAGTATTTTATTAGTTATTACGATTACTACCAACCGGAAGCCTATATTCCGGTAACCGATACCTATATTGCCAAAAGTGCTTCGATTAACGATGAAATTGATATGCTCAGACACTCGGCCACCCGCTCTTTGTTTGAACGCCGGGATGTAATTGTGGTGGCTTCTATTAGCTGCATTTATGGGTTGGGGATTCCCAGTGAATATCTGAATGCCGCCATTCACTTAGAAGTGGGATTAACCGCCGATCCGGCGCAGGTAGCCCGGGCGTTGGTGGGGATTCAATACGAACGCAATGATGTGGAATTGGGGCGGGGCAAGTTTCGGGTGCGGGGGGATATTTTAGAAATTGGTCCTGCGTATGAAGACCGAGTAATTCGGGTGGAATTTTGGGGGGATGAAATCGAAACCATCCAACTCTTAGACCCGGTTACAGGCACCGTATTAGAACGGGTTAATGCCATCAATATCTACCCGGCTCGCCACTTTGTCACCCCCCAGGAACAATTAGAACACGCCTGTATTAACATTGAAAACGAATTGGAAGCCCAACTAGCATATTTAGAATCAGAAAATAAACTCCTAGAAGCCCAACGGCTCAAGCAACGGACGCGCTACGATTTGGAACTTCTGCGGACGGTGGGCTATTGCAACGGGGTGGAGAATTATTCGCGTCATTTAGCCGGTCGTCCCCCCGGTTCGCCGCCGGAATGTTTGGTGGATTATTTCCCCGAGGATTGGTTACTCATTGTGGATGAATCCCACGTGACCGTCCCCCAACTCCGGGGCATGTATGAGGGAGACCAATCCCGCAAACGGGTATTAATTGAACATGGGTTTCGGTTGCCGAGTGCCGCCGATAATCGTCCCCTAAAAGCGGATGAATTTTGGGCGAAGGTCAAGCAGTGTATTTTTGTGTCGGCAACGCCGGGGGATTGGGAATTAGAAATTTCCCAGCAGGTGGT
>JAUQVQ010000003.1:0-18094 GCA_039794725.1 Gloeomargarita sp. HHBFW_bins_162 | reverse complement strand
AGGCTATAGTGTTTGGTCTGTACCGCCAAGAAAAAATAACGGTCTGTGTGGGGATTGCTCCTGGAAAGCAGTTTGTTATTCAGCAAGTGTACGGTCACCAAAACACGCCGCTTCCGCCCAGTTTAGCGACTAGCCTCGCTCGTCTGTGGGGAATCCCAGCCCACTGTCAGACGGATGCTGGTCACCTTAAGTACTACCCGCCCCATCTCATCCCCTACAGATACATCCGACCCGATTACCAGCCGGTTTTACTCAGTGAGGAGACAGTGGAGCGATTACCCTTGGCACTGGCGATACGGCAAGCGATTTACTGGCTTCGTCACGAGCGGTAGTAACGAGACACCCACCTAAACGGCGCAATTACTATAGCAATCCTAGCTGAAAATGGAACAAAATCTCAAAAGGAGAAGAGGTCGCAGGGGGCACCGCCCGCCTCTGGTTCTCTATAATCTTTGCATTCTCACTAAGAAGTTCTCTGCCTATTTGAATAAAGGGCACCTCTATTTATTGAAGCCAAGGGGAGATTCTCTTGCCAGAATGCCCGAATTACGGAGAACCAAAAACGGGGGCTACGCCCCTGCGACCGCTAATCATGAATTAATAGAGGTTCCCTAAATAGAGATACCCTTATGAAGATGGCCTGGATTTAGTAGGGCGGGAAACCCCACTTGACCCGGAACAATTACCCCAAACTTTTTCGTGGGAGCAAATCCTGGCAGAACCGCTGGTGTGGGCAACGCCGTCCCCGGAACCTGAGTGCTAGGATAGCCCTAGTAATAGCCAATGATATGACTACAACCCGGATTGTCATTGTCGGGGGCGGGTTCGGGGGACTCTACACGGCTCTGAACCTGTGCCAATTTCCTTGGACGGATGCGAACCGCCCGGATATTCTTCTGCTGAATGATGAACGCCATTTCTTGTTCGCACCGTTGCTGTACGAACTCATTACGGGCGAGATGCAGAGTTGGGAAGTGGCTCCGCCTTACGAGGATTTGTTGGCCGATACACCCATCCGGTTTCAACAGGCGTATGTGCAGGGGGTGGATTTAGTTCAGCGGCGGGTCGAGGTGGGTAATGAGAGCATCAGTGCCGATTATCTGGTGTTAGCCGTCGGGGGTGAAACGCAACGGCCACCGATTCCGGGTCTGCCGGACCATGCCTACGAGTTTCGCACCTTGGTAGATGCAGAGCGGCTCCGAGAACGGTTGCGGTTCCTGCTCAGCGGCACCGGGGTTGTGCGGGTGGTGATTGTGGGTGCGGGGCCGAGCGGGATTGAGTTGGCCTGCAAGTTGGCGGATCAGTTGGGGAACCGGGGGCGAGTGCGGTTGGTGGACCGGGGCACAGAAATTCTCAAGACCTTTTCCCCGTTTGCCCGGGAGGCGGCAGAAAAGGCTTTGGAACGGCGGGGCATTTGGCTGAATTTGGCAACCACCGTCACCGAAATTACGGCCAATACGATTACCCTCAACTACAAAGACCAACTGGATGTCCTGCCGGTGGATGTGGTGGTGTGGACGGCGGGGACTCGGACGCCCCAATGGGTCGTGGATTTACCCGCTCAGCACGATGACCAAGGCCGGTTGGTGGTGCGCCCGACCCTGCAATTGCCGGAATATCCGCAGGTGTTGGCATTGGGGGATGTGGCGGCCTGTGTGGATGAACAGGGGCAAGTGATTCCCCGCACGGCGCAGGCGGCGTTTCAGCAGGCGGATTATGCGGCCTGGAACCTCTGGGCGTTGATCACCGGGCGGTCTCTCCTGCCATTTAAGTATTTTCATCTGGGGGAAATGCTCACGCTGGGGACGGAGGATGCAGCCTTGTCGGGGTTGGGAGTGCAGTTGCAGGGGCCGTTGGCTTACATTGCCCGCCGGTTGGTCTATCTGTGGCGATTACCGACCTTGAAACATCGTTTGCAGGTGGGGTGGCATTGGATGATGACGCCTTGGTTGGATTGGGTGACAACAGTCATGTCGAGTCAACGTTAGGGGATGCCTGTGCTGCCGATAATTTCTTACACGGCAATTAAAACTAATTTTGCGTACGTCTCAACAATTGCCGATGAGGGGTCGCAAGGGGGCACATCGCCTTTGGTTCTCCGTAATTGCTCTGGCTAAGGGATGCTTTGGCCGATTGAATAAAGGGCACCTCTAAAAATTGGTGATTAGCGGTCGCAGGGGCGTAGCCCCGTCTCTGGTTCTTCTCTACCCCACAAACTCTCTATAGGGAACCTCTATTAATTCATGATTAGCGGTCGCAGGGCGTAGCCCCCGTCTCTGGTTCTCCGTCATCTGGGCATTCTGGCAATAGAACTTTTCCTTTGCTTCAATAAATAGAGGTGTCCTATATTCCACAATCACTGAAAAGGCTATAAATCTTCTCAAATTCCTATGGCTTTCAGTCCTTGCGATTACACTAGACCTCTTGCATAATTCTTAAGTTGTCATATTCACCCTCACCCCCGACCCCTTTCCCATCAAGGGAGAGGGGAGAAAATCCCAAACGGGGGCTTACGCCAAGCCAAGAAACCTTGATTTGTTCAAAGCTTTAGAGTTGAGTTATTGACATTTACGCAAGAGGTCTACTGAATTGACAAATCTCGCAAACTCAGGTTTACTAAAGGATAAATATACAATACAGTTCTTGACTTATGTCCTGGCAAAGGTTGTGGTGTGGGCTTTGCATCCAGGGTGTTTCTGCAGTTGCCTTGATTGGTGTTGCGCAGGGAATGCCGCAACGTTCGAAAGGTGGTTGGGTTCCTGAACGTAGTACGATTATTCCTAGTTCTACCGCACCAGAAAAAGATGATGCGATTGTTCCAAAAGGTAGTAGTAAATCTCGGGTAAAATTTCCCCAAACGGCACAACCTCCTACCGGAGCGACTCCTACCCCGGCTCCCTTTCCTGGGGGTAATCCAACGAATACTCCTTTTGCCCAAATTGACCCTGACCCCAACCAACAGCGGTTGATCCAACCCCAGCAGATACAACCCATTCCCCCCCCGCCGCAACGGCAGGAAACCCCGTTTGTGCCCGGAACAGTGCCGGGGAATCCGGATCAGGTGGTGGTGGTGGAATCCTTGGAGGTGGTGGGCAGTACGATCCTGTCGCCCAAGGAAATTGCCAAACTGATTGAGCCGGTGTTGTATCGGCAAGTGACACTGCGGCAGGTGCAGGAGGTGGCGGATGCGATTACCAAAATTTATGTAGATCAGGGGTTTATCACGTCGCGGGCGACGATTGCGACTGAGACGATTCCCACCAGGAAACTGCGGATTGATGTCACCGAAGGGCGGTTGGTTGATATTCAAATCACCGGCAATCAACGGTTATTCACCAGTTACATCCGGGATCGCTTGAAACTGGGTGCCAAAATCCCCTTGAATAGCAATGACCTGGAAGACCAACTGCGCTTACTCAAGGCATCGCCCTATCTGGAAAATGTGGAAGCGAGTCTGCGGCCGGGGGAAAAGGTCGGGGAAAGTATCCTGGTGGTGCGGGTACAAGAAGACAAACAACCCTTTGTCATGTCCTTTGGGATTGATAACTACGTGCCGCCGAGTATTGCCACGCAACGGGGTTATGTGTCCATCGGTTATCAAAATCTCAGTGGCATTGGCGATGAAATTTTCGGTTCTTATACGGTGGGGTTGAATTTCACCGATTGGGAACGGGCGGCCTTGAATGAATACAATTTCACCTACCGAGCACCCATTAACCCGATGGATGGGACGGTGCAGGTACGGGCATTAGTGACCAATAACCAAATTACCGATGAGAATTTTGAAGTATTGAATATCAGCGGGGAATCCCAGTTGTATGAGTTTAGTTTTCGGCAACCGATTATTCGCAGTGTCCGGCAGGAATTGGCTCTATCTACGGGATTCACCTGGCAACAGTCCCAGACGTTTACCTTTGCCGGGCCAACACCGTTTGGGCTGGGGCCTGACCCCAAGGGATTTAGCCGCACCAGTGTATTAAAATTCGGCACCGATTATATCTTCCGGGATGGAACAGGGGCGTGGTTGGCCTTAGGACAATTTAACCTGGGGTTGCCCATTTTTGATGCGACGCAAAATCCCGATGGCCCGATTCCTGGCAAAATTATTCCCGATGGCCGCTTTTTTAGCTTCCAAGCCCAGGGGCAACGGGTGCAGAATTTAGGTAATGATTTTCTTTTGATTGTACGGGGCGATGTGCAACTGGCCGCAACGCCTTTACTGGCGCAACAACAGTTTGTGATTGGGGGTGCTCAGTCGGTGCGGGGCTATCGGCAGAATGCGCGGGCGGGGGACAATGGCTTTCGGATTTCCCTCGAATCACGGGTGCCGGTGGCACGGGATCGCAATGGGCAGGTGTTTTTCCAGTTAGCACCCTTTATCGAATTTGGCCGGGTTTGGAATAACAGAGCCAATCCCAACGTTTTGGTAGAGCCGAACACCTTGGCGGGGATGGGCATGGGGTTTCTCTGGAATCCGATTGCCGGGATGGATGTGCGTTTGGACTTAGGCGCACCCTTGATTTACAACCGAGACCGGGGGACAGATGCCCAAGACTACGGCATTTACTTTAATGTCAATTACCGGGCGTTTTAGCCATAGGCCGGGGGGAATCCCCTGATAAGATGAGGACGGATGTCAACGATTAACCCTATGCTCCGTCACGACCGCCTTATTGCCCTGACGTTGATCGTCATTTGTCTGGTCGCCGCTCTCGGGAATTGGTTAGGGAATGTGCCGCTTCAACGTCCCACTCCCACGGCAAGAACGACCGGAGGAACCGCGGATGTGGCGTTAATCCCTGTTGCTGGTGTAATTACATTTGCCGGAGAAAGTAGTCCTCTAGGCGGAAGTGTCACTGTCGGTGCCCAAGCCATCATGCGGGCGGTACGGCGCGCCGAGCGGGATGGAGTGAAAGCCATTTTGCTCAATATCAACAGTCCGGGGGGGTCAGCCGCCGCTTCCCAAGCCATTTACGAGGAATTGATGCGGGTACGTAACAAAGGCAAAGTGAAAATTGTGGCAGCGATGGCTGATGTGGCCGCTTCCGGGGGATACTACATTGCCGCCGCCGCCGATCATATCGTGGCGAATCCCTCAACAACTACGGGTTCAATTGGCGTGATTGTACAGGTACAAAATCTCACCGATTTACTCAAAAAAGTGGGCATTCAAACCGTCACAATTAAAAGCGGTAAATTCAAAGATATTGCCTCCGCCTATCGCCCGATTACCTCCGGAGAAACCAATTTGCTCCAGGAATTTGTCAATCAATCGTATCAACAGTTTTTTGAGGCAATTTTACGGGGTCGGCGGGATAAAATTACCCGACAAGAATTAGAACAAGTGGCAGATGGTCGCATTTTAATCGGTGTGGATGCGCTGAAGGCCAAACTCATTGATTCCCTGGGAAATTATTACGATGCGGTTGAAAAAACCAAAGAGCTTGCTCAGTTGAAAACCGACCCGGTGATTCGCAATTATCTCACTCCTGATTGGCGAGAATCGTTTCAGCAATTATTCACCTTCAGCCTCGACCAATGGTTCCCCGAACAACGGCTGACCCGCCTCACCCACTGGCATAAAGTTCCTTTGGCGCTGATGGAGTAACCACCATGATGCTCCTGGATGGTCTGTACAATAGCTGGTTCCGCCCTGGGTTGGGTCGCCCGAATCCGCCGGTGGCTATTGTTAGTATTTTGTTAGTTTTAACCGTGCTGTCATTTAATGCCGCCGGGATCACCAATAGTACGGCTGGCGGCTGGTTAGGGTGGTTTTTCCTCTTTTTACTGGGCGGGGCGGTGGGGTGGTTTTGGTTATCGGCGGCTCTGCACATGCTGGCTCGCTTGTTGGGGGGGATTGGTTCAGTGACGGATACCTTGGGGGCGGTGGCGCAGAGTTTGTGGCCGTTGATTCTCACCGGGGCGGCGAATAACCTGACCAAAATTTCCCCTCGCTTGGGTTTATTATTTTCATTAGGAATTAATCTGTGGGTCGTAGTGAATTTAGTGCGATGCGTGGGGCGGGAACATCAATTGCCTTGGGTGCGGTCGGTGGTCTGTTTTGGTGGGGCAATTATTCTCGCAGAATTGGCGTTAGTGGGGTTAATTCTCTGGCCGTTGATGATTGCTTTGGGAATGTGATGTTTGGGATAGTCATTCTGCCGTTGGTGTAACATCTAATGGGAACCTCTATTTATTCAATCGGGCAAAGAATCCCTTAGTTAGAATCCAGAAATTACGGAGAACCAGAGACGGGGGCTGCGCCCCTGCGACCGCTAATCATGAATTAATAGAGGTTCCCTTTATTCAATCGGGCAAAGAATCCCTTAGTTAGAATCCAGAAATTACGGAGAACCAGAGACGGGGGCTACGCCCCTGCGACCGCTAATCACCGATTTTTAGAGGTGCCCTAATGGATCAAAATCGAGTCCCCAATCTTGGGCAATCGCCTGCGTTAATCCCAAGCGGTTGGTTCCTGGGTAACGGCTAATGGTTATTAATAAATCTCGTAGTAATTCCCCTTCAGGACAAGAGCCGAAAATATGTAAGCCCCCCCGGATTTGCGATTCCTTTAATTCGCACAAATAGGTATCCAGTTCGGTGATGACCTCGGTAATATCCCCATTTTTTAGGGTTAATTCCTGGTGAATGTTCTCCCTCTTTAGTAATTGTTGCAACCGTTGGGCAATCCACGGCAATCGTTCCGGGTCAAGGGCTTGGGCTTGGTAGTATTCATCCACTAAAGTCTCTAATTCAAGTAAAGCTCCATACAATTCCGCACGGGTTAGGGGGGGAGTCAAATGGTCAATAATTACGGCTTGGGCACGGCGTTTAGCTTGGGTTCCTTCCCCCGGATCATTGACAATAAAAGGATAAAAATTCGGCAAGGTTCCCAGCGTAATTTCAGGGTAACAATCGGGGGATAACGCCACACTTTTACCGGGGAGCCATTCCAGGGTGCCATGTTTGCCAAAATGAATCACAGCATGGGCTTGAAATTCATAGCGTAACCAATAATAAAATGCGAGGTAATGGTGAGTCGGTTCCAAATCAGGACTGTGGTAATTCAAACTGGGGTCTTGGTCGTAACCACGACTGGGTTGGATACCAATAAATAAATTTCCCCAACATTGTCCGAAAATGGGAATCACCCCTTGTTCTGCAATCGTATCTGGCGTGCCCCAACGGTGAATAATCGCCTCATATTGGGGGACTGTTTTTAACCATTGGTGATAAGTTTCCAAGGATACAAAATGATGAAATGGACGGCTTTGGGATTCGGGATCATTGGTACGCCATCGGGTTAATTCCTGGATGAGTTCATCGCCGTTTTTCAAAGGGTTGGATACGGTATAACCGGCTTGTTTTAATGCCTGCCATACCTGAATACAACTCGCTGGTGTATCTAACCCCACCCCGTTAGCAATCCGTCCATCATCGGTGGGATAATTTGCTAAGATAATGGCAATTTTTTGTTCAGGCATGGGAGTCGTTCGTAACCGTACCCAAGATTGCACGCAATCTGCTAAAAAATTCACCCGTTCTGGGTCAGGTTGATAGGAGTAAATAGGCGTTTCTAAATCAGGATGAACTTGTGTTACTGCCTTAAAGGAAATGGCTCGGGTAATAATCCGACCATCTACTTCGGGAAGTGCCACTTGCATCCCTAAATCTCTGGGAGATAGTCCCCGCATCGCCTGTAACCACGTTTCCCGTTCATCACTACTTAAAATAATCTGGAGTACAGGCACATCTAATGCTTCCCATAGCTCTAATTCGGGCATTTCGGCGCGCCATTGGGCAATGGAAAACCCTGTGGTAACGCATAGTACATCAATGGGATGTTCCTGATAAAACTGCTGAACCGCTAAACGAGTTTGGGGATTGGTCAATGTATGAATATAGTAGGGCAGAGGCTGTAAATTTCTGGCCGATAATGCCCGACATAATTCATCAATCACTGCTGTATTTCCAGACAACAGATGGGCGCGATAAAATAAAATTCCCACCCCTGGCAATCTGGTTTTTTGTTGCCCTTCCCAGATATATTCTCCCCACTCGGGTATCGGTTCTGGCGGGGGCGGTGCCGCTGACCAATTCAAACTATAACTTGCCACAAATTCTAAAGCATGACGATAGTTTTTTACCCCGCCACAACGGAGGTAATGGTGAAGATGTTGCACCGCATTTATGGGTACATTTGACCGTTCAAAAATGCTCAAATTATCCTGGTCGTCTCCGGGTAGTATCCATTGCTGAGCGTTCAATTCCCGGAGGCATTCCACTCCATACGCCCAATAGTCAATTCCACCGAGTAATCGCAAAATAATGACTTGTGCGTGGGATAATGTTTGTTCAATGTACGTATCAACACTGTAGGGTGTACTGAGATTGAGCCAATTACACACCCGCAGAGCCGGGAAATTAGGGGGGAGTTGGGCTGTGGCATGGGCTAGGGTTTGAATGTCGGTATCCGCCGCTGTGAGAAAGACGATGGGAGCGGGGGTTTGTTGAATTTCCCCGGGAGTGGCCGACCAGCCGCCGGGTTGGGTAGGAATGCGGTGCATAACCGAGGTAAACCGTTGAGATTCCACTATAGCAATCCTAAAAGATTCGAGAACAAAGAAAAAAGAAAGAACCAAATATGGGAGCTACGCCCCTGCGACCCTTGTTGCCAATTCAAAAAGGATTGCTATATTCACCCTCACCCCCAACCCCTCTCCCATCAAGGGAGAGGGGAGAAAATCCCAAACGGGGGCTTACCCAAGCCAAGAAACCTTCATTTGTTCAAGGGTTTAGAGTTGAGTTATTAACATTTATGCAAGAGGTCTCCCGTAATCTCAAGATGCTCATCAGGTGCTTCTCTGGCAGAAACTACCGTTCCCAAATCAAATCAGATTGCTATAGGGAACCTCTATTAATTAGAAATTAGCGGTCGCAGGGGGGCACCCCCCGCCTCTGGTTCCCTGTAATCTCTGGATGCCAACGGAGAGATGCTTGGCTTGCTTGAATAAATAGAGGTGCCCTTAATTGGTTTAGCATGGGGATTAATAGTACTGGTAAAGCCGATGACGGTCTGGGGAAATGGGTATCAGTCCCGCTGGCGCACGGTCACTCTCTGGTGGCGGAGTCTCGTCCAGGTGGTGGCCGATTTGCGCTTGGCAATTGCATTACTTTTAGTGATTGCCGGGGCGAGTATCGCCGGGACGGTAATTGAGCAGGGAGAATCGGTGCAATTTTATCAAGAGAATTATCCAGAACAGCCAGCGTTGTTTGGGTTTCTCACCTGGAAGATAATTTTAATCTTAGGGCTAGACCATGTGTATCAAACCTGGTGGTATTTGAGTTTGCTTATTTTATTTGGGGCGAGTTTGATGGCCTGTACATCGTTGCGGCAATGGCCAGCCTTGAAAGTGGCTCGTCAATGGCATTACTATCACAAACCTGAGCAAATTTTACGGTTGAATCTGAGTCAGGCTTGTCCGTCTATCCCCTTAGATAAACTTGCCTCTATCCTGCAAAAAAAGGGGTATTGGGTCGTTACTGAATCTGATAAGCTCTACGCCCGTAAAGGATTGGTTGGCAAAATTGGCCCAATTATCGTTCATGCCAGTTTAGTAGTCATTTTGATCGGGGGCTTAGTCGGTTCGTTGACCGGATTTTTAGCGCAAGAACTTGTCCCTAGTGGTCAGGATTTTCAGTTAAAAAAAGTGGTTGATGCGGGGGCATGGGTGCGGCGGTTACCCGCTGTCCGAGGACGGGTGCATCGCTTTTGGATTGATTACACGCCCAGTGGTGAGATTGACCAATTTTATACAGATTTAGGCATTATTGATGCTACCGGAAAAGAAATCACTCGCAAAACAATTCATGTGAATGAACCTTTGCGCTGGCGGGGGTTAACATTTTACCAAACCAGTTGGGGGATTCAGGGGGTGCGTTTGCGGTTTAATAATAGCCCAGTGTTAGAACTGCCCGTTGCCCCATTTACTGCGAGCAATGGTCGCAAATTGTGGGGGACATGGTTGCCTTTGAAACCGGATTTGAGTGTGGGGGTATCGCTGGTAATTCCTGATTTACAAGGGTTATTTTTACTCTATGACCAGCAGGGGGAATTAGTCGCAACCGGGCGGGTGGGTACTCCGATACAGATTGGCGGGGTCAATTTAACGTTGACTGAAATAATTGGCAGTACCGGTTTGCAAATCAAATCTGACCCCGGTGTGCCGATTGTTTATCTAGGTTTTGCCGGTTTAATGGTGGGTGTAATCATGAGTTATTTTTCCTATAGCCAAATCTGGGGATTACTTGCGGATCAACGCTTGTATCTAGGGGGAAAAACCAACCGCTCTTTAGTAACATTTGAACGAGAATTTTTAGACCTTGTCCATCATTTACAAACGGAGACTAATCCTCACGTTTTGGAAACCTCTATCCATTCAAAATAAACGGTTGCAATGGCACCGCTTCGGTTGATGGTTCTTTAATCTTTTTGGGAACCTCTATTAAGGGCACCTCTAAAAATTGGTGATTAGCGGTCGCAGGGACGTAGCCCCCGTCTCTGATTCTCCCTAATTCTGGATGCTCACTAAAGGGCACCTCTAAAAATTAGTGATTAGCGGTCGCAGGGGGCACTCCCCGCCTCTGGTTCTCCCTAATTTCTGAATGCTCACTAAAAGGCACCTCTAAAAATTAGTGATTAGCGGTCGCAGGGGCGCAGCCCCCGCCTCTGGTTCTCCCTAATTTCTGAATGCTCACTAAAAGGCACCTCTAAAAATTGTGAATGAACGGTCGCAGGGGCGCAGTCCCCGCCTCTGGTTCTCCCTAATTTCTGGATGCTCACTAAAGGGCACCTCTAAAAATTAGTGATTAGCGGTCGCAGGGGGCACTCCCCGCCTCTGGTTCTCCCTAATTTCTGAATGCTCACTAAAAGGCACCTCTAAAAATTGTGAATGAACGGTCGCAGGGACGTAGCCCCCGCCTCTGGTTCTCCCTAATTTCTGAATGCTCACTAAAAGGCACCTCTAAAAATTAGTGATTAGCGGTCGCAGGGGCGCAGCCCCCGCCTCTGGTTCTCCCTCATTTCTGAATGCTCACTAAAGGATTTTTTGTCCGATTGAATAAATAGAGGTGCCCTAAATTCAAAAGCGATTGCTAGATTTAAATCATCTGTTCCCACTGCGACCGCTGTTGGTACGCCCAATACAACGCATGTAAAAAAACATCAGGATTAATCCCCTCATCCCAGAGATGCAATCGTTCCTGAAATTGTTGGGCTAATTGTTGGGCGACCTGCTGCCGAATACGGGGGCGAAATCGCCTACATCGTTGCACATATTCCCGCAGAATAACAAATTCATCGGGCAATAAATTTGCGGCTTTGGGAACCAAATCCTGCCCAATCTCTGCCACTCCTTCCGGCCATTGCATAGAGTGAATTTGAGCGAACGGTTCTTGAATCACCAATGTTCCTGCTACAAAATCTCCTAAGCGTTTCTCCCGTGTACCCAAAATGACAAAATAGGCTCCAATTAAAAATAAATCATCCATGATTCGCAACAGGGTTCTTAACGTTGCCTCCTGTAATCCTACGGGACGACCATCTTCGCGAATCACCCGAATATGTGCTAATTTTTTGCCGGGGGTTTGTCCCTGCCAAAACGTTTCAAAAAATACAAAATACCCCGTGTAAATTAAAAATGCGATGAGTAAACTAATGGCCGCCAACCACAAAAATGCCCCGCCCGTCTCCCCGTTTTCATCGGCAAAATTATCCAAAAATCCACTTACCAAAATGGCATAAAAGACAATGACTTCCGCCACCAACGCCAACCCCAAACAGAGGTAATCCACCACCAACGCATAGGCACGATTCCCTGGCCCAGCCAAGAGCAATTCCAATTCCGTATGTTCTGGGGTCGTAATCTTGAGTGTGCGCCAAAATTGATGAGTCATGGTTCCACAGATGATAAAATCAAACCCCAACCCTCCCGTTGGCATTGCGATTCATGATATAAGGCTCCCAAAATTGCTTGCCAAAAGGGGGCAAACATAGCTCCTACTAATAGGGCGGGGATCAAAAAAGCGAATATCATGGGTATTAAAAAAGCAACACCTGCCACCTCCGGTTGACCCACCGTTACGGCCAAAAGCGCACTGAGGATTCCCCCAATTAACGTAGCAAATACTATTAATATCATCTGCACCATATTCATCACCATCTGTACCGGCAATTGCAATGGCAAAAGTAATAAACTCCCAATTAAAATGACCAATTGAATCTTCACCACCGACCCCTGCGTCAGTTGCCAACTGCGCAGTAAACACTGCAC
This sequence comes from Gloeomargarita sp. HHBFW_bins_162, assembly GCA_039794725.1. Classification (GTDB taxonomy): domain Bacteria; phylum Cyanobacteriota; class Cyanobacteriia; order Gloeomargaritales; family Gloeomargaritaceae; genus Gloeomargarita. The sequence continues at coordinate 5,762 of JAUQVQ010000003.1, read as the reverse complement.
CAGATCAACACCCGGTTCCATCACCAAAGGCAGGGGATACAACAGCCACCGAAACACCAGCCATGTCCAGCTTAGAAGTGCGACCGCCATGACCACCACCGCCCAGATCACAAACCCAAGCACAATCCAGGGATTTTCCCATGCACCGATTTGCTCTAAACGCACCGCCAGAGGCACGGTTAACAGCAATCCTGCGCCCCCGATGACCAGGAATGCCCCCGCCGAAACCACCCCATAGATGATGCCCGCCCCCAATAAACTCCACTTTTTCCTTTGGGCAACCGCCACCGCCTCAGCAGGTGTTTCCGTCACCCCCCGCAAATCGTGCACCACCAACCGGGACAACGCCACCATCAACGCACTGTACTGCGCCCAGCCGTACACCGGCACCAACAGCCAGGCATAGGCTTGCAAAGACAGCCACAGGTACCGCCAAAAATGCCAGCGATACGCCTGCAGACTAAACGTGAGGATGTTGCCCACATTCAACGGCGGGGAACCCACCTGGAGTACCATAACCTTTGCCTCGCCCCGTGCGATAACTTAGCATTATCCTACCGATGATCCCCCCGGAACATTGGTATTTCAGACTCGTCTCCCTGAGTAGAACTTCACCGATACAGCTTATGGTGCGTCTTCATTGGTTTGGGTTCCTGCTCCCGGTTGTTCTCTGGTCGTCACCTGCCTACGCTCAAGACGCCCACGGGGCAATCGCTTTAGGAAAAAATAGCACCCGTTTTGGCTTTAGTTATGACTGGAAAACTCCCACCCAGGCCGCCCAACGTGCACTCCAAGAATGCGGTAGTCCTGATTGTCAAGTAGTTCTAAGTTTTAATGGGGGATGTGGAGCCGTTGCTGAAAGTGCGACTCGCACAGGGGTCGGAACCGGGAAAACCCGTGCCCTAGCTGAACAAGCCGCCCTAAAATTGTGCAATGAACCGACGTGTAAAGTCACGGTTTGGGCGTGTAATTCCAAATGAGTCCCGACCGGATTATTGTCGCTCTGGATGTACCTGATGTAAAAACCGCTTTGGAGTGGGTAGAACGCCTGCCACAAGTGCGCTGGTGGAAAGTAGGATTAGAATTATTTACTGCCGCAGGGTCAACAATTATTAGGGAGTTAAAACAACGAGAAAAATCCATTTTTTTAGACCTGAAATACCATGATATTCCCCAAACGGTACAACGAGCCTGTCAGGTAGCCGTAGATTTAGGAGTAGATTTTTTGACCCTGCACGCACCCGCCGGTTCGGTCACCTTAACCCAGGCGCAAAATACCGTCGCCCAGAGTTCCTTAAAATTACTAGCAGTAACCTTATTAACCAGCATTAGTTCTGAGCAGTTTACCCAGGAATTTCAGAGCAATTTAAGTATGAATGATTACATTCTCCATTGGGCAGAGATAGCGCATCGAGCCGGGTTGGCGGGGGTGATTTGTTCCCCTCAAGAAGTGGCAATGATTAAACAAACGTTGGCTAAGGATTTCCTGTGTGTTTGTCCCGGTATTCGTTGGCAGGTTGGGGCAGACGACCAAAACCGTACCTGTACCCCGCAAGCCGCTTTGGCCGCCGGAGCCGATTATCTCGTCATCGGCCGCCCGATTTTACATAGTCCTGACCCCCACCAGACTTGGCAGGAATTGATGCAATTGTGTGGATGACTCGCTTCTTCTACTGAAGAAACCAGCCCCAGTACCAACGCCAAATATCGCTCCCAAAGAGGACTGCAATTGCCCCGCCCAAGGCCAAAAATGGACCAAACGGCATCGGTTGTCCCTTCTTCATGGAACCCGTCAGTCGTCCTCCCATGCCCACCACCGCCCCGGCGACAACGGCAATAAACAAAGCCACCAGCAATAACCGCCACTGCAACCACGCCCCCAACATGGCCGCCAACTTCGGATCACCACCGCCTAACGCCGTTTGCCCCAACATCACCGAAGCCGCCCAACCAATCACGTCCAACAGCCACAACCCCACCACCATGCCCCAAACTCCCCCCAACACCCCCGGCCATCCTTGCGTACATTGCCATAACAAACCCAGGACTAAACCCGATTTCAACAAACTATCCGGCAAGGTCAACGTATCCCAGTCAATGAGCGCAAGCGCGATTAACCACGCCCCCAACAGCAACGCCCCCACCAGTGCCCAGCCCGGTTCCAGCCGCCACCCCGCCGCAATAAACCAGCCCGCCGTTGCCGCCTCCACCAAGGGATAACGAGGGGAAATCCCCGCCCCACAGTAGCGACATTGACCCCGCAACCACAGCCACCCCAGCACCGGCACATTATCCCAGGGACGCAGACGGGTCTGACAATAGGGGCAATGGGACGGCGGAGACCAGAGAGATAACCCTTTGGGCAAACGGTACACGACCACATTCAGAAAACTGCCCACACAGGCACCCAGCACCAGCAACCACGGCCACAACGGCAGGCTCAAATGTCCACGTCCTCCTCTTCCGAGGTTTCGTCCCGGCGACTGCCCAGCAAATCCAACTGATCCACCCGGATTACCAATTTTTGCCGGTCTTCTCCCGTATTGCGATCCTTCCAATACTCGAATTTAATCGCCCCTTTTACCCCAATTAAACTGCCTTTACGAACATAGTTTCCCGCCACTTCAGCAGTTTTACCCCAAATTTCCAAATCAAACCAATCCGGTTCATCCGTGCGTTTGGAACGGCGATTCACGGCTAGGGTTAAACTGCATTTGACGCTTCCCGATTCAAAGTATTTCATTTCGGGGTCACGCCCCGCCCGTCCCACTAACGAAACTACATTGATGCCCATGCACCCCTCCTGGGTAATTTGCGTTTTAGCCTAGTTTTAGCATATATACCAATCCTAAAAGATTCGAGAACAAAGAAGAAAGAAAAAAACAAATACGGGAGCGGTGCCCCCCTGACCCTTGTTGCCAATTTAAAAAGGATTGCTATATAGAAATCATAAGGGAACCTCTATTTATTCAATCGGACAAAGAATCCCTTAGCGAGAATCCAGAGATGACGGGGAACCAGAGACGGGGGCTACGCCCCTGCGACCGCTAATCACCAATTTTTAGAGGTGCCCATAAATGAGAGCATGACAGAAGTGATGCCTCGTTCCCGTCTGCCCTCACCCCCTGCCCTTCTCCCGTTCTGGGAGATGGGAGAAAACCACAACGGGGCTACGCCCTGCGACCCTTATTCTAAACTCAAAAGGGATTGCTATAGAAGGACATCCCTTGCTGTGAGCGTGCCGCAATTTGAGGATTCTGGCAATAAAATTTCTCCCTGGCTCTAGGGCACCTCTTCAATCAGGAAAAGAATCTCTCAGTTAGAATCCAGAAATTACGGAGAACCAGAGCCGGGGGGTGCCCCCCTGCGACCGCTAATCGCCAATTTTTAGAGGTGCCCTTTAATAAAAGAGTAATCTATCTATCCGAATTAACCCGTGCGACTGGTTTCCCTGCTCCCGAGTGCCACTGAAATCATCCATGTCTTGGGGTTAACCGCCCATCTGGTTGGCCGCTCCCACGAATGCGATTACCCCCCCGAAATTCAACACCTACCGGTCTGTACCGCCCCCAAATTTGACCCCACCGGGGATAGCTTGAGTGTGCATCACCGGGTTATGGATGTACTGACCCAGGCGCTCAGTGTGTACGAATTAAATATAAAAGAATTACAAAATCTGCAACCAACGCACATCCTTACCCAAGCGCAATGCGACGTCTGCGCCGTCAGCCTAAACGATGTGGAACAGGCGGTTGCCGAGTATTTGACCCCCGCTCCCAAAATTCTTTCCCTGCAACCCCAAACCCTGGCGCAGGTGTGGCAGGACATGATTCAGGTGGGTAATGTGCTGGGAATAGATGCCGCCCCTGTTGTGACCTGTTTGCAGCAGCGAGTCACCCAAATTCAATCCGCTACTCAGGGATGCCCCCGTCCCAGGGTGCTCTGCATCGAATGGCTCAACCCCCTGATGAGTGCCGGAAATTGGGTGCCCGAATTGGTGGCATTGGCCGGGGGACACCCGCTACTGGCGCAAACCGGACATCATTCTCCCTGGTTAACTTGGGCAGAAATAGAAGCCGCTGACCCCGATATTATCGTCGTGATGCCCTGCGGCTATGATTTACATCGTACTATTGCAGAATGGCAAAGCTCTCCCCACCCCTGGCACCGATTACGGGCGAGAATGTACGCCACCGATGGCAATGCCTACTTCAACCGGCCTGGTCCTCGCTTGGTCAATTCGTTAGAAATTTTGGCGGAAATCTTCCATCCAGAACTAGAGTTTGGGTATCAGGGAAATGCCTGGTATGACTTAGGATTTCAGCCAACGCCCCAGTCGATATTTTAGTTGTTTTAGTCGCCCCCAAACGGTGTCCATCTGGCGCAATTTTGCCCCATCAAACACGTGTTCAAATACAAATTGATCGGCAGATAAACTACGGGCAAGAAAGGGCGGATGGCGAATTTCACCTAATTCTTCGGTAGGCATATTGGCAAAGGGACTATTGGGATTATGAGTGTGTGTGGCTTTCACCCCAAATCCCAGATTAGAAACTAGATTTACCCTGGGCGTTGCCACTAGACCACTCTGGCTAAAACAGGCAAACATAAACGGATAATCCCACGTATCAATTTTTCCCTGATACATCTGCTCAAATTTCTGTAACCAATAGCGGTGTTCGTACTCACTATCACTAACAAATTCGACATAACCACTGTCCCGAAATTCCGGCCACAATTTCATTTCTACATCGTAGTATTGCCAGGCTCTTGCCCACGTTGCCCATCCCCAGCAATGAAAGTACTTAGAAAAATAATAACTATAGGGAGTTACTTCCCGTCCCCGTTGATGATTATTGCCGTTAATAGCCATCACCCCTTCATGGTCTCGGTACCGTTCTAGCAATTCATCACAAAAGCGAAAAAATGAGTAATTCGGCAAACAATCATCTTCTAAAATGATGGCTTGTTCTGTTTGTTGAAATACCCAAGTTAAACCACTGGATACCCGTTTCCGGCAACCTAAATTAGTTTCAGAATAATCCCGTTCTACCTGGCAGTCCCAATCAATTTTTTCGACAATGGCACGGGTTTGTTGGCAGATGTTAATTTCCTGGTCATTCCTCGCCCCATCGGCAACAATAAATAATTTTTTGGGTTCTACACGCCGGATCATCTGGAACACTTTTTGGGTCAGTTCCGGGCGATTAAAAATTAAGAATACAACAGGGGCACGCAGAGACATAAGCACGGGTAATTGAACTCAATTCAATTTAACATGAGCGCACTTTTAGGGTACCTCTATTTATTCAATCGGACAAAGAATCCCTTAGTGAGCATCCAAAAATTGAGAGTTTCAACTTGTTGATGATAATGGCACCATCGCACAACCGATAATCATGGTTCTGTCGGTGTTCTAGGGACGCAGGTAACTCCTCCAGCATTATTTACTTGAAACTCTCCAGAAATTAGGGAGAACCAGAGGCGGGGGCTGCGCCCCTGCAACCGCTAATCACTAATTTTTAGAGGTGCCCTTTAGTGAGCATCCAGAAATTAGGGAGAACCAAAGACGGGGGCTGCGCCCCTGCGACCGCTCATTCACAATTTTTAGAGGTGCCCTTTAGTGAGCATCCAGAAATTAGGGAGAACCAGAGACGGGGGCTGCGCCCCTGCGACCGCTCATTCACAATTTTTAGAGGTGCCCTTTAGTGAGCATCCAGAAATTAGGGAGAACCAGAGACGGGGGCTGCGCCCCTGCAACC
>JAUQVQ010000002.1:0-18426 GCA_039794725.1 Gloeomargarita sp. HHBFW_bins_162 | reverse complement strand
TGATTCTGGGGAATACGTACCATCTGCACCTGCAACCGGGAGAGGACATTGTCCAGCACTGCGGCGGTCTGCATCGGTTTATGAGTTGGCCGGGGCCAATCTTGACCGATTCCGGGGGGTTTCAGGTTTTTAGTCTGAGTTCTTTGCGCCAAATTGATGATGTCGGTGTAACGTTTCAATCTCCTCGTAATGGTGATTTAATTCATTTCACCCCCGAAAAATCAATTGCAATTCAAAATGCGTTGGGGGCGGATGTGATTATGGCGTTTGATGAATGTCCTCCTTACCCAGCAAGTTACGATGAAGTCAAAAATGCGGTGAATCGGACTTATCAATGGTTAAAACGATGTATCAACGCTCATCAACGGTCTGACCAAGCGTTATTTGGCATTGTGCAGGGGGGTGTTTATCCCGAACTGCGGCAGTTGTCGGCACAACAAATCACAGAATACGATTTACCGGGTTATGCGATTGGGGGAGTAAGCGTGGGGGAACCGGCGGCATTAATCCATGAAATTGTCCGTACTGTTACGCCCTATTTACCGGTGAATAAACCCCGTTATTTAATGGGTGTAGGCACCTATCGAGAAATGGCCTTAGCTATGAGTGCAGGCGTGGATTTATTTGATTGTGTCATTCCGACTCGGTTGGCACGGCATGGGGCGGTATTGGTGCAAGGGGAACGCTGGAATTTGAAAAATCGTATCTTTCAACGGGATGAACGACCATTAGATATTACCTGTCCCTGTTATACCTGTAATCATTTTAGTCGGGCATATTTAAGTCATTTATTTCGCTCGCGAGAATTGTTGGGTTATACGCTTCTTTCGATTCATAATCTAACCGAATTGATGCGGTTTAGTTTGGGGTTACGACAGGCAATTATTGATGGTAATTTTCCTGAGCAGTTAGCATCCATTTTGAGTAGAACCTAAGTACAGTCCTTTGGTTCATTATGGACACCTCTATAGCAATCCGAAAAGATTCGAGAACAAAGAAAAAAGAAAGGATCAAATACGGTGGCAACGCCCCTGCAACCGCTGTTCCACATTAAAAAGGGATTGCTATATTTGTTGAAGCTAAGGGAAAATTCTCGTGCCAGAACGCCCGAATTACAGAGAACCAAAGGCGGGGGCAACGCCCCTGCGACCGCTAATCATGAATTAATAAAGGTTCCCCGCAGTACCAATTAGTATTAGGACTCCAAACCGGGATCGCAGGGGTACCGCCCCTGATTTTAGTTTCATACCTGATCTGTTTTTTAACCTTTCAGGATTGTCACAGCGAATCCATGTGCCCGACCATCGGAACAATTGAGTTATAATCACACTGGTCACTACAGAAAAACCACTATGGGTCAACTACCGCCCGGTCGCTTTAGTTTACCATTTATTGGTGAAACTCTCGAGTTTTTTTCCGACCCTGAATTTGCTCGTAAACGCCATCACGAGTTCGGGGAAATTTTCAGAACTAATTTACTCGGTCAAAACACGATATTTATTAAGGGAGTCGCAGCCAACCAATTTATTTTAGAGAATGAAAATCGTTACTTTCAAGTCACCTGGCCGCCCAGTACGCGGATGCTTTTGGGGAACCTATCTCTCGCTCTCCAAACTGGAGAACAGCATCAATCCCGGCGCAAGATTCTTGTCCAAGCGTTTATGCCCCGTGCCCTCAGCAGTTACATTCCCACGATTGAGTCAATCACTGCGTCCTACTGTAATAAATGGCATCAACAACGAGAATTTGCTTGGTATCCAGAATTACGCAACTATACTTTAGACATTGCCTGCAAACTATTAGTTGGAATTGATCAGGGTTCTCGTACCCGTTTAGGACAACTCTTTGAAACCTGGTGTCAAGGATTATTTTCTATTCCGATTGACCTGCCTTGGACTGCTTTTGGTAAGGCTAAATTAGCTCGTAAACTATTGCTGGAGGAATTAGAAGCTATTATCAAAAAAAGAACCCAGGATACCTCTACATCACTCAGCCCAACCAATGCCCTTGATTTGTTAGTTCATGCCACCGATGAAGAAGGGAAAAAACTAGAACTTGAAGAACTAAAAGACCAAGTTTTATTATTGCTGTTTGCCGGTCATGAAACCTTGACATCGGCTATTGCTTCTTTTTGCCTACTTGTTCCTACTCACTCTGAGGTTTTGACTAAACTCCGATTAGAACAGGTGCAATTTCAGCGAGAACCGCTTACCCTAGAAACCTTGAAAAAAATGACTTATCTGGAACAGGTACTCAAAGAAGTTATGCGGAAAATACCACCCGTAGGGGGCGGCTTTAGAACAGTAGTGCAAACCTGTGAATACAAGGGTTATCAAATCCCTAAAAACTGGAACGTACTGTATCAAATTGGGCTAACTCACGCCGATGAAAATCTTTACCCACAACCAACTGAGTTTAACCCTGAACGATTTACTGAAGAACGATCTCAAGCTCCGAAATATGGCTACATTCCCTTTGGTGGGGGGATTAGGGAGTGTTTAGGGAAGGAATTTGCCCGCTTAGAAATGAAGCTATTTGCCACGTATTTACTGCGTCATACCCAATGGGAACTTTTACCCAATCAAGACTTAAATTTAGTAACCGTACCAACACCCCATCCGCGAGATGGATTACGGGTCAAATTCCAAGTAACAAATAAGGCAATTTTATCAATAGACCTCTTGCCTGATTCTTAAGGGAACCTCTATGTATTCAATCGGACAAAGCATCCTTTAGCCAGAATCCAGAAGTTACGGAGAACCAATGTCGGGGGGTGCCCCCCTGCGACCGCTATTCACCAATTTTTAGAGGTGCCCTTAAATTGCTATATTCACCCTCACCCCCGACCCCTCTCCCATCAAGGGACAGGGGAGAAAATCCCAAGCCAAGAAACCCTGATTTGTTCAAGGGTTTAGAGTTGAGTTATTAACATTAACGCCCAGATTACGCAGAACTAGAGACGGAGGCAACGCCTGCGGCGCACTGCGTGGACTGCCCCTGCGACCGCTTATTTTGGATTAATAGAGGTTCTCAGTAATCATACAGAAGCGACAGGAACAGGTAGTCGTGCATTTTGAGCCATCACTTCTTCTAATTGTATTTCAATATTACGCCGGACAATTTGGCGATACTCTAGGAAATGTTCGGCTTGAGCACACACAGACAGATAACTGCTCGCAACGTCGGGATAACGCCACAGAATATGTCCCAAATATAACCAAAATTGCCAACGGGTAGAACGCTTAATTCCCTGCCGCCAGCACAGAATCAATAAGGCCCGCACATAAACCCAATTGATGGGCGTTTTTTCTTGGGTTTTTGAACCTTTTTTAAGGGGATTTTTGCGAGCCGCTCCTAAAATTAGATAATGGCGGTACGTGCGCTCTAACATCGCTTGTGGTTCATATAAATTCCAAAACGCATCAATAAATTCCTGAGTAACTTCCTGGAGCGGGCGGGTCGGTACAAAATTCATCAATGTCCCCTGGTGAATGTCCCCTTTATCATTCAGTAATCGCCCTTCTTTTCGCAACCGATGCCACAGGGCAGTATCCGGTAAAGCCTGCAACATACTCAGCATCGCGGTAGGAATAGCTGTATCCTGGACAAAATCAACAATCCGTTGCCCTGCTCCAGATTTTTCTCCATCAAAACCGATGATAAACCCTGCCATAATTCGCAATCCTGAGCGGGCAATGGTTAATACGGATTCCCGCAAAGGGTCACGGTTATTTTGAAATTTACGGGTGCGTTCCAAACTATCAGAGTCGGGGGTTTCAATTCCCAAAAATACCGTACCGAAATTACACGCTACCATTAAATCCATTAACTCTTGGTCTTCCGCTAAATTTACCGATGCTTCCGTACCAAATGAAAATGGATAATGACGTTCTTCTAACCAGGGTTTTAATGCCTGTAAAAACAGTTTGACATTACGTTTATTACCAATGAAATTATCGTCAACGACAAAAATACTTTTACGCCACCCAAGGTCATACAAATACTGTAATTCTGCCAGTAATTGTTCCGGGGTTTTGGTGCGAGGTTTTCGCCCATAAAGTACAATAATATCACAAAATTCACACTGGAACGGACACCCCCGCGAAAATTGTACCGACATTTCGGCGTAGGCATCCATTTCTAATAAATCAAAACGAGGGATCGGCGTTTCCGTGACGGCAGGTTTTTCCCCATTTGCCCGAAAAATACCTTGAGTTTCGCCCCGTTCCAAGGCGGATACCAACATCGGCAGGGTGATTTCCCCTTCATCCAGGACAAGAAAATCAGCACCGGCGGCTTGGGCTTCCTGAGGTAAGGCGGTGGCATAAGGCCCCCCCACCGCTACTAATTTGCCCCGCAATTTGGCCTGATGAATTTGGCGAGCAAAATCCTCTTTTTGGACGATCATGGCCGAAACAATCACCAATTCTGCCCAGTCCCATTCTGCTTCGGTAACGTCCCGCACATTGCGATCGACTAACTTAAATTCCCAGGTTTGCGGCAGTAAGGCGGCCACCGTTACCATCCCCAGGGGCGGCAATTGCGCTTTGAGGTTAATTAATTTCAGGGTATTTTCAAACGACCAAAAACTGGGGGGAAATTGGGGATAAATGAGCAAAACTCGCATAACTCCTCACTGGGTCAATAGTATTAGTCAAAAATTTCAACACAATCGCTTAGCTAGAATCCAGAGTTATCTAAAACCAACAGCGGAGGGTGCCCCCCTGCGGCCGCTAATCAGCAATTTTTAGAGGTGCCCTTAAAACAAAGGTAATTATGCTAAATTCATGGGCAGACTGAGTAGAAGTTACCTCTTCAGCGTACCTGAAATTGGGGGAGAATGCTAGGGTTTAGAGTAATTGCAGTACCATGCCTTCCCGTGCCAGGACACTGCTGGGTAACACCTGTCGCACCTGGGCTTCCATCTCATCCAAAAAGTCGTCATCATGACTGGCATCGTGATGAAATAATACTAATTGTTTAACGCCTGCGGCTTCGGCTACTTTTACCCCTGCTTGCCAGGTAGAATGCCCCCACCCTCGCCGAGGCGTGATGGGATGATGATATTCTTCGTCAGTATAATTGGCGTCATAAATTAATATGTCTGCATTACGAGAAAGATGGACAACACTGCGGTCGAGGCGGTCGGGGTAATGTTCTGTATCACTGGCATAGACAACGCTTTTCCCCCGGTACGTGACCCGATACCCCAAAGCGTAGTTGGGATGATTCAAACTGCCGGTTTCAACGGTTACTTCTCCCAAGGTAATGATTTCCCCTGCATTCAAGTTGTAAAAATGTAAATCTGCCTGCATAATTTGCAGCGGTACCGGGAAATTGGGGTCAACCATTTGATTGCTCAAACTTTGTTTAATCGAGTAGCCATTAAATGTAACCGGACCATAAATGTGAAAACAGTTACCCGCTATGTATGCTGGGGTAAAAAAGGGAAATCCTTGGATATGATCCCAATGGGAGTGACTGAAAAATAAATGCGCCTCGATAGGGCAGGTTTTTATCAAGGTTTTGCCCAAGACCCGCAGACCCGTCCCCCCATCAAAAATTAACCGCTGGCCACCTACCTGCATTTCCACACAGGGGGTATTGCCACCATAACGCACGGTATCCGGCCCCGGCACAGCGATACTGCCCCGCACGCCCCAAAATCGCACTGCAAATTCTGCCACAATCTTGTCCGTCCTTGGTTCTATGGTTTCAGAATAACTAACGACCGTCGTTTCTGTCAGTGATCTAACGGAACAATTTCCAGAAATCTCGACCAGCATTCCCGAAATTCTCGGAAGGATGCCTGTTTGATGCCAACGGACGAATTAAAATGCAGGGAACCTCTATTTATTCAATCGGGCAAAAAATCCTTTAGTTAGAAGCCAGAAATTACGGAGAACCAGAGACGGGGGCTGCGCCCCTGCGACCGCTAATCACCAATTTTTAGAGGTGCCCTATTTATTTAATCGGACAAAGAATCCCTTGGCCAGAATCTAGAGATTACAGAGAACCAAAGACGGGGGGTGCACCCCTGCGACTGCTAATCGCCTATTTTTAGAGGTGCCTTTATGCAAATTATTTATGGGAACCTCTATTTATTCAATCGGACAAAGAATCCCTTGGCCAGAATCTAGAGATTACAGAGAACCAAAGACGGGGGCTGCGCCCCTGCGACCGCTAATCACCAATTTTTAGAGGTGCCCTATTTATTCAATCGGACAAAGAATCCCTTGGCCAGAATCTAGAGATTACAGAGAACCAAAGACGGGGGCTGCGCCCCTGCGACCGCTAATCGCCTATTTTTAGAGGTGCCCTATTTATTCAATCGGACAAAGAATCCCTTGGCCAGAATCTAGAGATTACAGAGAACCAGAGACGAGGGCTGCGCCCCTGCGACCGCTAATCACCAATTTTTAGAGGTGCCCTATTTATTCAATCGGACAAAGAATCCCTTGGCCAGAATCTAGGACACCTCTATTTATTGAAGCAAGGGAAAAGTTCTATTGCCAGAATGCCCAGATGACGGAGAACCAGAGACGAGGGCTGCGCCCCTGCGACCGCTAATCACCAATTTTTAGAGTGCCCTATTTATTTAATCGGACACAGAATCCCTTGGCCAGAATCTAGAGATTACAGAGAACCAAAGACGGGGGGTGCCCCCCTGCGACTGCTAATCACCAATTTTTAGAGGTGCCTTTATGCAAATTATTTATGTAAACGGCCAGAGAATTGCTGAGTGAGAATGTAGCGATTATGGAGAGCTACCCCCCTGCGACCCTTGTTGCCAATTCAAAAGGGATTGCTATCTTCACCCTCACCCCCGACCCCCAGAGGGGAGAAAATCCTAAGCCAAGAAACCTTGCTTTGTTCCAGGGTTTAGAGTTGAGTTATTAACATTGACGCAAGAGGTCTATTGACAATTTTTAGAGGTGCCCTAAAAAACCAGCAAACCCCCAATTTTACAGAGGTGCCCGGAAATGTTTAAGAGGTCAATACCGGCGCAGAACCCAAGCGGGTTAACCCGTACTCCAACCCTTCCGCAACCGCTTGGTAGGAGGCCTCGATGATGTTGGTGGAAACTCCCACCGTCGTCCACCGCTGCGCTCCGTAGGTAAACTCCACCAACACGCGGGTGGTGGCGGCGGCTCCCGATTGTCCATCCAACACCCGGACTTTGTAATCGCTCAGGTGAAATTCGGCCACCTGGGGGTAAAAACTCCCCAACGCCCGCCGCAGAGCGTGGTCTAATGCCGACACCGGCCCGTTGCCTTCGGCGGCGGTGAGCAATTCCTGCCCGTTGACGGCGACTTTAATCGTAGCGACCGAGGAACTCCAGTGCCCGTCCCCCTGCGCCTGGGTTTGGCAATGCACCTGAAACCCCCGCAGGACAAAGGGAGGATGCCGTCGCCCCAACACCTGCCGTAATAACAACTCAAAGCTGGCTTCGGCGGCCTCAAACTGATAGCCCTGCCCTTCTAATTCCTTGAGCCGTTGCAGTACTTCCCGGGTTGCCGGATGGGAACGATCCAGGGTGAAGCCCAACTCCTGCGCCTTGGCAATGATATTACTCAAGCCCGCTTGCTCGGAAATCACCACCCGCCGTTGATTGCCCACCTGCTCCGGGGCGATGTGCTCGTAGGTCAGGGGATTTTTGCCCACCGCACTCACGTGGACTCCCCCCTTGTGGGCAAAGGCGGACAACCCCACATAAGGCGCATGATCATCGGGAGCCAAATTCACCCGCTCACTCACAGTTCGACTGACTTCTACTAACCGGGTCAGTTGAGCAGGCGTGATGCAATCGTAGTGTAATTTTAATTGTAGATTGGGGATTAACGTACATAAGTTAGCATTACCACACCGTTCCCCGTAGCCGTTAATCGTCCCCTGTACCATGCGGGCACCGCTCTGGACGGCAGCCAGGGCATTGGCAACGGCAGTACCCGCATCGTTGTGGGTGTGAATGCCAATCTGAGCCTGGGGAAACCGGGCTTTCACCTGCTGGACAATGTCGGTAATTTCATGGGGCAATGTCCCGCCGTTGGTATCACAGAGGACTAACCATTCGGCTCCGGCTTGGTAAGCGGTTTCTAAGGTGGCTAGGGCGTATTCCGGGTTGGCTCGGTAGCCGTCGAACCAGTGTTCGGCATCGTAGAGGACGTGGCGGTGGTGACTGCGCAGATAGGTAATGGTGTCGGCGATCATGTCCAGGTTTTGGGTGAGGGTGGTGCCCAAGCCCTCGGTGACGTGTAAATCCCAAGATTTGCCGAACACGGTGACCCAGGGGGTTCCGGCGGCCAAAATTCCCTGCAAGAGCGTATCCTCGCTGGCGGTGGTGCGGGGGCGGCGGGTGGAACAAAAGGCGACTAATTGGGCGTGGCGGAGGGGTTCCTGCTGTAACTGCCAGAAAAATTGCACATCCTTGGGATTGGCTCCCGGCCAGCCGCCTTCGATGAAATGCACCCCCAGTTGGTCGAGCAGGTGGGCGATTTGCAGTTTATCCTCCAAACTCAAAGACAGCCCTTCCCGTTGGGCACCGTCTCGTAGGGTGGTATCGTAAATCCAGATGCGCTCGCCGGTCATGGGGAGTAAATAATCGTTTACAGGTTCTTTTATTGTAGGGCGGCTGGGTGAACCAACGGCTTTCGTTTTGGGAAAAACTGAGTTACGGGGCGGGGGATTTGGGGCCGGCGATGGCGGCCAATTTGATGGTGGTGTTTCAGTTGATTTTTTTTACCAATGTGGCGGGGTTGAATCCGGGGTTGGCGGGGACGGTTTTGCTGATTGGCAAGGTTTGGGATGCGGTGAATGACCCGATGATTGGTGTGCTCAGCGACCGGACGCAGAATCCGTGGGGACGCAGACTACCGTGGTTGTTTTGGGGGGCGATTCCCTTTGGGTTGAGCTTTTTGTTCCTGTGGTTGGTGCCGCAATTTCACCCTGACCCGTCGCAAAATCAAACCCCGTTATTTTGGTATTACGTGGTGGTTGCGATTGCGGTAAACACGTTTTATACGGTGGTGAATTTGCCCTATACTGCATTGACCGCAGAATTAACCCAGGATTACGATGAGCGGACGAGTCTCAATAGTTTTCGGTTTGGATTTTCCATTAGCGGCAGTATTTTATCGTTAATTCTCGCCCTGGTGATTTTTCAACTGATTCCCAATAATCCCATTCAGCAGTATTTAATTTTAGGAGTAGTGGGCGCAATTTTAATTACCTTACCTCTGTACTGGTGTGTGGGGGGAATTTATCGGCGAGTGATTCGCCTGGAACAAATGCGCCGGGAGAGGACTCAGGAACAAACCTTGCCTATTTTAGAACAACTGAAAATTGTATTGAGTAATCGGCCCTTTTTATTTGTGATTGGGATTTATCTGTGTTCCTGGTTGGCGGTGCAAAATACGGTGGCGATTATTCCCTACTTTGTGAAAAATTGGATGGGGTTAACCGACCAAGCCTTTACCCAGGTGGTGTTGGCGGTGCAGGTGACGGCGTTGATCATGCTGTTTGTCTGGACGCAGGTGAGTGCCAAATTGGGCAAAAAAATGGTTTATTTCTTGGGCATGGCGGCCTGGATTGGGGCGCAAACGGGTTTGTTTTTCCTGCAACCGGGGCAAACGGCCTTGATGTTTGTCCTGGCGGTGACGGCTGGAATTGGCGTGGCAACGGCATATTTAATCCCTTGGTCTATGCTTCCCGATGTGATTGAGTTGGATGAATTGCGTACCGGACAACGACGGGAGGGAATTTTTTATGCGTTGATGGTGTTTTTGCAAAAAATTGGGTTGGCGATTGGGTTATTTCTGGTCGGGCAAGCCTTGGAATTATCGGGATTTATCAAAACGGTAGCGGGACAACCGGAACCTATCCAACCGGATTCGGCTCTGTTGACGATTCGGGTAATGATTGGCCCGTTGCCAACGCTGGTGCTGATTTTGGGATTAGTTTTTGCCTATTTTTATCCCATTACTAAAGAAAAACACGCTGAGATTGTGTTGAAACTCGCCGAGCGCAAACAGAGTCAGTCCCCTGATTCGCCAGCAAGTTAGGCACTTGTACCCAAGAATACCCCCCAAAAATCCAGTAGGATACAAGCAGTACCGTTCATCTGCAGACTGTGTATTCTGGACTTGATCCCCATGGGGGCGTGTTGATCAACCGCCTGGTGTCCCCGGCGGAATGGGCGCACTGGCAGGAGAAAACCCGCACAGCCCCGACCCTGACCCTAAACGAGCGTGCCCTCTCGGATGTGGAGATGATTGCCACCGGCGGCTTGAGTCCCCTGACCGGCTTTATGGGGGAAGCTGACTACCGGGCGGTGGTGGAAACGATGCACCTGCCCAACGGCCTGCCCTGGACTATCCCGATTACGTTGGGGGTGAGGGAGGCGGTGGCGGAGCGGTTATCCCCAGGGATGTGGGTGCGGTTGGGCGATCCCCAGGGGCAGGTGATGGGGGTGATGGAAATCCAGGACATCTACCGCCCCGACCAGGAACGGGAAGCCCAAAAGGTGTATAAAACCACAGAAACCGCTCACCCCGGCGTTCAGGCGATGTTTGACCAGGGGGCGGTGTATCTCGGCGGGCCGATTTGGGTGGGGCAATTACCCACGCCGCCCTTTCCGCAGTACCATTTACCGCCGGAAAAAAGCCGCCACATCTTTCGGGAACGGGGCTGGCGGACGGTGGTGGGGTTCCAAACCCGCAATCCCATTCACCGTGCCCATGAGTACATCCAAAAATGCGCCCTGGAAATTGTGGACGGGTTATTTCTGCATCCGTTGGTGGGGGCGACCAAAAGCGATGATATTCCCGCCGAGGTGCGGATGCGCTGTTATGAGGTGATGTTGGCGCATTATTTTCCGCCGGAGCGGGTGGTGTTGGGGGTGAATCCGGCGGCCATGCGCTATGCGGGGCCTAGGGAAGCGATTTTCCATGCCATTGTGCGGAAAAATTACGGCTGTACCCACTTCATCGTCGGGCGGGATCACGCCGGGGTGGGCAATTACTACGGCACCTACGAGGCGCAGGAGATTTTCCGGGAATTTGACCCCCAAGCGTTGGGAATTACGCCCCTGTTTTTTGAACACGCCTTTTATTGCCCCCGCACCCAGGGAATGGCGACCAGCAAAACCAGCCCTAGCCCCCCCAACGAGCGCATTCACCTGTCGGGAACCAAAGTGCGGGAACTGCTCCGGCGGGGGGAAGCTCCCCCCCCGGAATTTAGTCGGCCCGAGGTGGCGGCCATTCTGATTGCGGCGATGCGGGAGTAACTGGGGACATGATGGGCGTCACCCGGCGGTCACTGCTGAAAACGGCACTTTTGGCGGTGGGGGGAACGCTGGTGCAGGCGCAACGGGTGTTGGCGGCGCCCACGTCTCGGAAATTGGCTCTATTGATTGGCATTAACCAGTACCCCAATGCTACGAAAACCCCGGCGCTCTCCGGCTGTGGGACGGATGTGTGGCTCCAGCAGGAATTGCTCTGCGGGCGGTTTGGGTTTGACCCGGCCGATGTGCTGACCCTCACCGATAGCCAGGCCACCCGTGCCCGGATTACCGAGGCGTTTCACGAACATCTGCGCCAACAGGCACGGGCGGGGGATGTGGTAGTTCTGCACTTCAGCGGCTATGGCAGTCGCTCGGCGCAACCGGCTCTTTTGCCCCAGGAGGGCTTGCTCATTCCCCAGGGGGCGGCCTGGATTGCCGAAGCGGAACTGTTGGGGTGGTTGCGGCAGTTGGCGACGGATCAGATCATTACCGTGCTGGATACGGGGTACGACTATCCGGGTCGTTTTGCCTGCGGGAATGTGCGGGTGCGGGCTTGTCCGCCGCTGGCAGAAAGTAATGCGAATGTTAGCAATTCTAATGTACGACCGCCGGGGGTGTTGTTTCGAGCGGCTGCGCCGGGGAGTGTCGCCACCGAAGCCCTGTGGCCGGGGTTTAGTGCCGGAACGTTGACCTATGCCCTCACCCAAACCCTCTGGGGCACCACGCCTGCTTCGATTCTGGTGGATGTGGCCGCCCAAATTGCCCAAACCGTCGGCACCCATCAAGCCCCGGAGATGGTCGGTTCCCCCAAAAGTTTCCCCCCGGCGGTGGGAGCGGCGGGTCGGGTCATGCAGGTGAGTCATGACGGCGTGGACTGCGTGCTGGCGGGTGTCCCCCCTTGGATTTTGGCCGCCCTTACCCCGGAATCCCAACTGGAAACCGCCCAAGGCGTGCCCCTGACCGTCCGTTCTCGGAATGGGTTGATTGTCAAAACCAGCAGTGCCAACCCGGTCACGGTGGGCGAATGGGTGCGGGAACGGGTGCGGGTGGTGCCCAGCAGTTTGACCTTGACGGTGGCTTTGGATGCCGATTTGGAGCGGATTGAACGGGTGGATGCCACCAGTGCCCTGGGCAGTTTGAGCTATGTCAATACGGTCAAAGCGGGCGAACACCGGGCGGATTGCCTCTTGGGGCGAGTCACCCCCACCACCTATGGCTTATTTTCCCCCGGCCACGACCTCTTCCCCGGCACGGAAGGCGAAGCCGATGAAGCCGTCAAAGCGGCGGTCAAACGCTTGATTCCCCGGTTTCAAACCCTGTTGGCGGCGAAACTACTGCAACTGACCGATAACCTCACCGCCACCCCCCTGAACGTCACCGTCCGGTTAACCCAGGACAATCAACTCCTTCTGACCCAAACCACCACTCCCACGCCCCCCAATGGCACCCTCGTCCTGCCCACCCTGTCGCCCGCTCGCCCCCTCATCTGCCAGATTAGCCACGAGGAACCGCAACCCCTTTTTGCCCTGCTCGTTACCATCAATCCCAGCCAAGCCATTACCCTCCAGCCGCCCCAGGTCATCCCGCCCCACACGCCGGTTCCGGTGAACCTCAATACCCCCACCACCCCCGGATTGACCGAGTTGAGACTATTACTTTGTACTACAGACTGGGCAAGCCCACTCCCTGCCGAACCCCTGCCCCTCGCCCAAGCCATCCTCAACCACCTGCATCAGGTCAGCAATCATCCCGCTCCCAAGGACACCTACGCCCTCACGATGCCGACCTGGGCGGGGTTATCGTTCCTTTATCGGGTGGTGTAGGCGGGGCAATTTCTTCATGCAGAATACAGCGAATGTGATTAATTGCCAAATCCCCCAACCCCACTTCCGGGCGACTGCCATCGGCCAGCCGCAACCGTTCAAACCGAATCCCCCGCCCCAACTCCAGATGGAACCAGCCCAACCCCAGGAAAAACCGTTGCGGCTGTAACCAGGGACGTTCCGGCAGATGGTCGGTATTCGATTCAATCGGCAACCAGCCCCGCCCCGGCCAATACACCTCCAGCCACACATGGTTGAACTGGGGCAACAGCGGCACGTTTTTTACGTCCGGGTGTTTCGGACATTTGTACCGCCCCGCCGTCCGACAGGCAATGCCATTCAAGCGCAACAACGCCAGCATAATTCCCACGTACTCGCCGCAGGAACCCGTCCCCCGCTTCAAGGCAATGTGAGGTGGGTCAATCGTACTTCTCATGTGATAACGCATCCGGTCGTAAACATAGTTGCGAATGGCGAGTAATTTTTCGGGAAACGTTTGGGCATCCGCCACCGCCTCTCTGGCCGCCTCTTGGATAATCGGTTGATCCATACTCAGTTCATCGTCATCAACCAAATACTGCTGTTGTAATTCTGGCTCTAGGGGGGGAACTGCCGTCCCTTCACCGGGAGAAACCTGGTACTTGATACTAAAAACTTCCAATTCTGCCCGCCACCCGAACAGAAACCCCTGGCGTTGATGCAACTGGTCAAACCGAAACACCGCCACCGGCTGCCCTTGCTCCCACTCCAGCGTAAACGGCATCCCCACCGGTTCCACCCGCCGCAGGCGTTGCCGCTCCGTCGTCGCCGGTAGCGCAATCCGCCATTCCACCTGGGACAACTGCACCGCTTCTAGGGGCGACCACTCTTCGACATAACTCAGTTCCAGAACATAACCATTACTGAGCGTGTACCGCCCCTCCGGGTAATAACGAAATACCAACGGATGAATGAACACCCGGTCCCGAAATCCCAACTGCAACGGTTGGCTGGAATTGGGCTCATCCCGGATATAGGGTTCCTCCCCGGCGTAGGCGACGTAATAGCGACCCTGCCACCGTGCCACCCCCACCGGATGTTCATAGGGCGTAAGAATGGCTAACTCCACCCGACCTGTTTCAGTATTAAGTTGATATAATGTCTGTTCAGTATCATCACAAAGCCAGAGGGTATCGTCAATAAATGTGAGTTGGGCAATGCCCACCCCCGGGGTCGGCCACGTTTGCATCACTTTTGCATCGCCGACCCGAATCACCCAGATACAGCCCCGCCCCTGACTGCTGATGTACAGCCATTCCCCCCGTTTGGCGATGCCTTCCGCCCGGTCATCGAGGGTCAAGGCCAGCACCGGCTCCGCCAACTGCCACCCATCCTGCACATAGCTCACGTACACCTGCTCCCGATCCGTAAACCAGAGGGCATCCCCGTCCAAACACCAACCGCCAATATCTTGCAGGTAATGGGTCGTCTCCGGGTTGAGAATGCAGGTATCATCGGTAAGCGGGTTGAGACTGACCAAGTAACCAGAACGGGGGTCAACGCTCAACAGCCGTTCCTGCCAGGGCAACAACCCCTGTAAACTGCGGAGCGCATGGGGACGTAATGTACGAAAACCGGCCTCGGCCATAGCAACCCATCAAAAGATAATGATTCATTATCGCTCAGTTAAAAAAATTCAACGCCCCTTTCGCCCACCCGCTTTGCGATTGGGTTATGATTACTAAGTAATAAGAAATGTAAACGATAGGGGGGAATATGGTCGCAACCGTAACACAAACGCCGGTCAAACGGTTATCCCTGCAAGTCAAAAACATTGGGGCGAATACAACTGCGATTCGTTCGTTGGACTGGGATCGGGACCGCTTTGATATTGAATTTGGGTTACAGAATGGTACGACCTATAATTCCTTTTTGATTCAGGGGGATAAAACCGCTTTAGTGGATACATCCCATGCCAAATTTCGAGAACTGTATCTACCGAAAATTCAAGAACTGATTGATTTAACCCAACTGGATTATTTAATCATCAGTCATACGGAACCGGATCACAGTGGCTTGGTGCGGGATATTTTAGAGTTAGCACCCCAAGTGACCGTAGTCGGTTCCAAAGTAGCACTGCAATTTTTGGATAATTTTGTGCATCGTCCCTACGCACGGATGTTGGTGAAACAGGGGGATCAGATTGATTTGGGACAGGGGCATTTATTGGAATTTATCAGTGCCCCGAATTTGCACTGGCCGGATACGATTTTAACCTGGGATCACGGTACGAAAATTTTATTCACCTGCGATGTGTTTGGGATGCACTATTGCCGGGAAACGCTCTACGATGAATCCCTGACGGAAATTGAGGACGATTTTCGCTACTACTACGACTGTTTGATGGGGCCGAACGCCCGTTCCGTGTTAGCCGCCTTGAAACGCCTAGCTCCCCTGGGGCAACCCCAACTGATTGCGACCGGGCATGGCCCCCTCCTGCGGCATTACATTTCTGACTGGATGAGCCGTTATCAACACTGGAGCCAAAACCAAACTAAGAATGATAATACGATTGCGGTATTTTATATTGCAGACTACGGCTACAGCGACCGGCTTTCCCAGGCGATTGCGCATGGGGCGACCAAGGCCGGGGCGACGGTGGAGATGGTGGATATGAAATCGGCGGATTTGCAGGAGGTGCGGGAGTTGGTGGAGCGCAGTCAGGGGGTGGTGGTGGGAATGCCGCCGGTGACGGGTGATTTTGCTCCCCAAACCCGAGCCGTGATCAGCACCATTCTCGGTTCGGTACAAAGTAAGCAAGGTGTGGGCTTGTTTGAATCCGGCGGCGGCGATGATGAGTCCATTCACTTTCTGGCGGCCAAGTTTCGGGATTTGGGGCTGAGTGTGGTGTTTCCGCCCTTACGGTTAGACAATGTACCAACACCGGCGACCTACCAACGGGCGGAAGAAGCGGGGACAGACGTGGGGCAATGGGTGAACCGGGAGCGCACCATTCAACAGATGAAAGCCTTGGACAATGACCTGGATCGGGCGTTGGGACGCTTGAGCGGCGGGTTGTACATCATTACGGCACGGCAGGGGGAACGCAGTGGGGCGATGCTCGCCAGTTGGGTGGCGCAGGCCAGTTTTCAGCCCTTGGGGTTAACCATTGCGGTGGCGAAAGACCGGGCGATTGAGTCCTTGATGCAGGTGGGGGATCGGTTTGTATTAAACGTGTTGGAAGCGGGGCGGTATCAACACCTGATGAAGCATTTCCTCAAGCGGTTTGCGCCGGGGGATGACCGCTTTGCTGGGGTCAAAACGCAACCGGCCAGCAATGGCGCCCCGATTCTGACCGAAGCGTTGGCGTACTTAGAGTGTACTGTTGCAACCCGGATGGAATGTTCCGACCACTGGATTATTTATGCAACGGTGGATACGGGGCGGGTCGCCAATCCCGATGGGTTGACGGCGGTGCATCACCGCAAAGTCGGGAATCACTACTAAGGGGAACCTCTGTAGGAATCCTAAAACATTAAAGAACACCTAACGGGGGCAACGCCTGCGGTGCACTGCGTGGATCGCCCCTTGGCATTCTCACTTAGAAATTCTCTGCCCGTTTGCATAAATAGAGGTACCCGTAATTTATTCCCCTTACTGTGAATTATTGATGGGTAAACTGACCCGAAATTCGGTGATGTTATTCTCACTAGACAACTCGATTTTCCCCTGTAATTCCTTGACCATTTTTTTCACCAAAGCTAACCCTAAACCCGTACCGCCATACTGCCAAGGGTCGTTATTGGGAATACGATAAAATTTGTCAAAAATCCGCTCCCGTTCTTCTGGGGGAATGGTCACACCTGTATTCGTCACTCGGAACATACAGTGCTGTTCATCTTGACGTTGGATGCTAAGGGTAATCGTTTCATTAGGGGGAGTATATTTGCAGGCATTGTGCAACAGTTCTTGGAGGATACGTTCGAGGTAATAGGCATGAGTACATAAATGGCAGAAGTGTTCTGGTCTCCGAAAAATAAAATTTTGCTGGTGTTCTTGGGTGCGCTCTTGAATAGCAGGTAAAATTCTATCCAAAATTTCCTGAACACCCACCGGCTCTAGTTTTAATCGCACTTTTTCGGCATTCAACCGGGCTAAATCCAGTAGATCGTTAATTAGCTCTGTTTCCCGTTGGGTTGAACTTTTTAAGATATGCAGATACCGTTCCAGTTGGAGTTCTGGGTTATCGAAAATCTTTGCTTTTCTCAGGCGTATTTCTAACATTTTCAGTGCCATGCCGATATTGTGCATGGGAGAACGCAACTCGTGGGAAACCGTGCTGAGAAATTCATCCTTCATGCGGTTCAATTTTTGGAGTTCAACCACCTGCG
The DNA here is from genome assembly GCA_039794725.1 of Gloeomargarita sp. HHBFW_bins_162. Classification (GTDB taxonomy): domain Bacteria; phylum Cyanobacteriota; class Cyanobacteriia; order Gloeomargaritales; family Gloeomargaritaceae; genus Gloeomargarita. The sequence goes on along the minus strand of JAUQVQ010000002.1, from coordinate 952 downwards.
CTTGTGCCGCTTTGTAGAGTTCCGACTGCCGCAGGGCAATGGCTAGGTGCAACCCCACGTGCCGAAGCATCTCAATTTCATTGGTCTGCCAAATCCGAGGGCCATCATTTTGATACGCCGCCAACAATCCCCAGAGTTTCTGTTCTAAAAAGATGGGAATAACGACTTGGGCACGGGCTTGAAAACGCTCCAAAAGTTCAATATGACACTGCGTAAATCCTGAATGATAAATATCATTGCTGACGAGAATATAATGTTGCTGAAAACGCCCACCCTGAGTTTCTTGTAAACAATGATCGGAGAGGGTGGTCATCGGCCCAGTGATAACGGGAACCCACCCATCCCCCACCGATTCTGCTAAGAAATACCCACTCCAATCCTCATTAAATTGATACACCACGATCCGGTCACAGGCGAGACTCCGGCGGGTACCTGTCAACACAATCGGCAGGGTTTTTTCAATATCCACCGACTCATGGATCGTCTCAATAATCAAACGCAGTAATCCTTCTGCTTGTGCTTGTTGTTGTAGCTGTATTGTCCGTTCTCGGATGCGGGTTTCCAGGGTGCGATTCAACTCCTGTAGCTCAGATTCCGCCTCTTTTTGCGCCGTGATGTCTATGAAAATAGAACTCCATATCGTACTGCCATCGCTTTTACGTTCCGGTCGCCCTCGCCCCCGTATCCACTTGGTTTGACCTTGGGGCGTAGTAATGCGAAACTCCTCTTGCCAAAGCGTTAGATTTTCATGGGATAGTTGCGTTGATATTTTGAGATTTTGGACATCATCAGGAAAAACTAAATTCCACAGGATTTGTGGGTCAGACATTGCTTCTTCTGCGGGTACACCAAAAAGCTCTTGACACGTCGGCGTGATATAAACAAATGCTTCCCGCCCATCCGGCCACAGTTGATACTGCCACACCGTCACGGGTAATTGGTCTAATAGATT
>JAUQVQ010000001.1:13019-23394 GCA_039794725.1 Gloeomargarita sp. HHBFW_bins_162 | reverse complement strand
ACCGCTGGGTGATGTTGGTGACGGATTCCGCCAGCATTCGGGAGGTGATTCCCTTTCCCTTGCTCAAGCCGGAACATTCCTAAAGGGCACCTCTAAAAATTGTAAATGTGTGGTCGCAGGGGCACCGTCCCCGGGTTTGGTTCTCCGTAATCTCTGCATTTTCTCCGTAGTTTCTGGATTCTCACTAAGAAATTCTCTGCCCGTTTGAATATAGCAGTCCTTTTTGAATGTGAAACAAGGGTCGCAGGGGCACCGTCCCCGTGTCTGGTTCTCTCAAATTTATTCGCTCTCAAATAAGGGAACCTCTAAAAATTAGTGATTAGCGGTCGCAGGGGCGCAGCCCCCGTCTCTGGTTCTCCGTAATTTCTGGATTCTAAATGAGAGATTCTTTCCCCGATTGAATAATATAGAGGGCACCTCTAAAAATTGGTGATTAGCGGTCGCAGGGGCGCAGCCCCCGTCTCTGGTTCTCCGTAATTTCTGGATTCTAACTAAAGGATTTTTTGCCCGATTGAATAAATAGAGGTTCCCTAGAGGTGCCCATAATTTACGATTGCTATAGAGGTATTCTAAATCGAGGTATCCTCATGTATTCGTCAATGAGTAGGAAAACACTTGGTTATTGGTGGCTGTGGGGTCTGTTGTGGGGCTTGAGTTTGGGATTGCGACTCTGGGGGTTGGGACGCTTTGAAGAACTGGTGTTCGATGAAACTTATTTTGCTAAATTTGCCTGGAATTATCTACGGAACATTCCCTTTTTTGATGGGCATCCGCCGCTGGGTAAATATATCATTGCCTTGGGAATTAAACTCACCGGATTTTACCCCTGGGGTTATCGCTGGATGAATGCCGTTGTCGGTTCCTTGATTCCGGTCTTAACTGGATTAGTAACTTATGAATTAAGTCGTAAACGTTGGTTGGCATTGATTGCCGGTTACTTAGTGGCAATGGATGGGTTATTACTGGTGGAATCCCGTTATGCGTTGATTAACGTACATTTAATTGCCTTGGGGTTACTGGGTCAATGGTTGGTATTGCGGCGGAGTAGATGGGCGGGGGTGTTTTTGGGCGCAAGTGTGGCGGTGAAATGGAATGCCCTGGCCTATTGGTTCGGGGGGGTATTAACGGCACTGAAATTACGCTGGCAAATTTGGAGTATAGTGATTAGCTTAACCCTCATTCCTTTGGCGGTTTATTTACTCCTTTGGTTGCCCCATTTGGCGCAAAATCCAAATACGGATTTATTCACCCTACATCGGCAAATGTTGGGCGTTCATACCCGCTTAGGTTCAGGTGCTGATGTGCATCCCTATTGTTCGACCTGGTGGTCGTGGCCGTTGATGCTCCGACCCGTGAGTTATTACTACCGAAATCAGGGGGGGATAATTACGTCGGTACAGGCCATGGGAAACCCACTGTTGTGGTGGTTGGTGTTGGTTGCTGTGTTGGCGAGTTTTCCAAAATTTTTCCAAAGAAACTGCCCCTGGGAATTGCAATTTGCCCTGGGAAATTATCTCTTAAATTTACTGCCCTGGGCGTTGGTGAAACGGTGTATTTTTATCTACCATTACTTACCGGCGTTGGTGTTTGGCTGTATTGCGTTGGCCTGGTGGCTGGAAACCCTATGGCAGAGGGGCAGTCGGGGTTTAGTGGTGATGGCTTTGGTGCTGCCGGGGGTGGGGTTGGCGTTTTGGTTGCCGATTTACCTGGGATTGCCCCTCACCATGACCCAGTGGCAGTGGCGGTTTTGGTTCCCCGGTTGGATTTGAGGTTGACTTGGCTGGGGTTCCCCTCTGGTGAGAGAATAAGAAAACGTTGCTTGAGGATGGTAGGGTGTTCAGACAAGTACAAGCGATTTTGGTGGGGTTATTGCTGGTGTTAACCGTCGTGCTGGCGGGCTGTAGTGGGGCGATGGGGACGCTCTCGGGGAATTACACTCAGGACACGCTGAAATTGGTACAAACCTTGCGTCAGGCGGTCGCTCTGCCCGAAGATGACCCCAACAAGGCCGAATTTCAAACCTCGGCTCGCCAACAGATCAATGACTTTGCCGCTCGCTATCGGCGTGATAATGGGGTTTCAGGGCTGTTATCTTTCACCACGATGCGCACCGCACTCAACGCCCTGGCGGGACACTACAGTTCCTATCCAGGTCGCCCGATTCCCGAAAAATTGAAAAACCGGATCACGGAGCAACTCGACCAAGTCGAACTCTCTCTGAAACGGGGAAATTAGTCGCCGGTTCGCGCCACCATGCCCACCGTGATCACCTACAGCCCGGCGGTGACCCTGGTGCCGACCTATGAGTGTTTTAATGCCTGTACGTACTGCAATTTTCGGGTGGCTCCCGGGCAGGATATTTGGTTAACCCCAGAAACAGCCGAGCAACAGTTGGCTCAGATTCGCCGCTACAGTCCCCAGGTGACGGAAATTTTACTCCTGAGTGGTGAGGTGCATCCCCACAGCCCTCGCCGGGTGCAATGGGTAGAGCGTTTGGCAGAATTGGCACAACTAGCCTGGGAATGGGGGTTTTGGCCGCATACCAACGCCGGTCCGCTGAGTGAACCGGAAATGGCGCGGTTGGGCGCGGTGAATGCTTCGCTGGGGTTAATGCTCGAACAACTGCGCCCGGATTTGCCCGTCCATCGCCACGCCCCCAGCAAAGACCCTGAGCTACGATTGGCACAACTGGAACAGGCGGGACGGTTGGGGATTCCGTTTACTACCGGGTTATTGCTGGGTATTGGCGAATCGCCAACGGATTGGGAAGTGACCCTCACTGCGATTGCCGCATCCTCTGCTCGCTGGGGACACATTCAAGAAGTCATCCTGCAGCCCTACCGCCGGGGGACAACCCAAACGGCTCATTTACCGGATTTCCCTTTAGCGCAATTACCCGCAGTGGTTCGTTTGGCGCGGCGCATTTTACCCCCGGAGATTACGCTACAAATTCCTCCCAATCTGGTGCGCCATCCGCAGATTTTGCTGGATTGTTTGGCGGCAGGAGCGAGGGATTTCGGTGGCATTGGCCCCAAAGATGAGGTGAACCCGGATTACCCCTACCCGCCCCTAATGGCACTAACGACTTTATTGGAACAGCACGGTTATACCCTTGCACCCCGATTGCCGATTTATCCCAAATGGTCGCATTTTAAGGGAATTTCACCCCAATTCTCTCCTGTCTCAGTACCCAATAGAAAAAATTTAGTGTAATGTATTAGATGTTTGTTGGTGTAAATACCTACGGCTTGTTTGTCGTTACTCCCAAGTGGAGCCTGTTTTATGACTGAAACCACGCTCAATACCCACAACGAGGAAGCTCTGTCTCGGGAAAGCCGCATGGGGCAATTGCGGTTGTTGTTGGAAACCCTACACACGGCGGATACGGTGGCAAATCAGGGGTATTTCATCACCAGTGCCGAACTGGCGGCGTTGATGGATGTGAATGCGAGTGCCGTGACCAGTCGGGGGGAAACCTGGGCGTGGCGCAACTGGATCGTCTCCCGGGTGCGGCGGGAAGGCAACCAAATTCTTTGGCAGTTGGAACGGATTGACGGCCCCATGCCCACCGAGGACAAGGAGTAAGTTTAAGAAAATCCCGCTTGACGGGCGCACTGCCACGCTCGTTGCCGTTGTTCCCCAGCCCGCCGAAACAGGGCTTCACTGGTTTGCAGGTATTGCTCGCTGTAACTTTGGGTAAACCAGTGCAGGTCGTCCAGGGCATCGTGCAGATGATTGAGGCAATGGTACACCCCACTGGCAACCCCAGCCAACACCGGGGGATTGCCTCGACTGCGAAACAGAGCTTCCGCCTGCTGTAACGTGCGGCGACAGGCGTGGAGATATTCGGTAAATTCCGCCATATAGGTATCATCAAAGGGGTCAGCGGCCAAGCGTTCCAGTTGGTGTCGCCGCGTCGCCAGAATCCGCCGTACCCGTTGATCCACCGGCTGAAACACCTCCTGCCACCACAAGTGCGGTGGGGGTTCCGGCACGGGCGGGCTGAGGGGAGTAACCGCCTGTTGTTGGTCGTAGGCACGGCGCTGCACCGGGTCCCCCAACACCTCGTAGGCCAAATTCACGGCAATCATCCGTTCGTGCCCCTGCGGGTTGGTATCAGGATGACAGAGTTTCACCAAGCGACGGTAGGCGGCTTTCACTTGCGCTTGGGTGGCATTGGGGCGCAGTCCCAGGGTTTGATAATGGTCGCTCATACCTGGGGTAAATCGAATAACACTGTACTCATATACCGTTCCGCCCAATCGTTGCCAAAAGCTCGTTCCAACACCCGCCGGGTTTTATCATTTTGCTGTTGTTGGCGGCAGTAGTAACTCTGTTGGGATTGATGTTGCTGGGCTTGGTGCGGCGAGAGGGGGGTACTGGCAAGAGCGTTTTGACAATGCAGGTGCAATATCTGCCCCACATAATCCACAAACCGTTGTTCTTCCGCTCCATCCACCGGACGGATAAAAAGACAAAACTCCGAGAAAATATCGCCCCAGGGCGGCAGACTGCGGGGGTGCTGAAAAGGCATTGGACTCAAGCCGGTCAACCCCGTGACGTAGGCTTCCGGCAGGGAATGATCCAACCGCGTCGGGGACAAATCCACAATTGCCGCACTCACCTGCCCCCGTCCCGCCACAATATCACAGCCAAACAGCGGCAAATCATAGCACGGGCGAGGAAACATCACACAGTGGAGAATATCCAAACTGCCCCCCACCTGCGCCAATTCCAGATGCAGTTTGCGAAAATGGGTAGTTTGGTAACATACATTCTCAATTTGCAACCGTTCCCCCTCCAAATGCCCCTCCACATAACCCAAATCCGCCGGTAAGGGATAGGGTTCCAGGGTCAAATGCGTTTGCCACCCCTGGCGAATCACCTCAGCCAACTGCCGAATTAACGGATGTTGAAGCACGCCCGTTTAACGAAACACCTATTTCTAGGATAACCAGCCTGTTCTACGGTTTATGATCGAAATTAACGGCTCTACTGCATGTTGTTTGTCCCTAGGGTTAAAGCCTGTGCCTGCACCGTTGAACCTGGTTTTGCCGCCCATTCTCGGCACGGTGATTGGGTATTTCACCAACGACATCGCCATTCGGATGCTGTTTCGCCCCTACCGTCCCCTGTATATCGGGCGGTACCGAGTGCCCTTCACCCCCGGCTTGATTCCGAGTAACCAGGGACGCTTAGCCAGCCGGGTTGCCGATACCATTACCCGTTCCCTGCTCACCCCCGAAGAACTGCAAACCATCGCCCGGCGGTTACTGCAATTAGAACGCACCCAAGCGGCCATTTATTGGTTATTGCAAACCGCCTTAAATCAAGTAAAACTCGATGAATACAAAGCCCGGACGGCAAAAATTTTAGCTGGCATTTTACACGACTTTTTGGGGCAATCTCTACCCCGGTTATTGCGAATTTTAGCCCGCCAAGAAGACTTTTTAGCCGAGCAAATTAACCAAATTTTCGACCGATTTTTATTAGAATTTCGGCTTTCCCCCACCCAAGCCGAACAGGTTGCCGATTGGCTCCTGGAATTTGTGTTAACCCCGGATTTACTCCGGCAAGCCCTAGTGGATTTTCTCACCGAAGAAACCATTGATGTCATTGACCAAGATTTACGGGAACAAACCACAGGCACCTATTGGGTGGTGGCGAATGTCTTTGGGGTGCGCAATGGGTTAATTCGTCTGCGCCGTTTTTGTATTGAAGAACCGGAAATTGCCAATCAACGTTTGGCGGAATTAATGCAATCCCTAGGCTTAAAATCCCGCCTGAGTGAATTGATCCAAGAACTATCCTTGCAAAATTTACCCGTAGTCACCACCCACCGCCTGCGCAAACAACTGCGAGAATTGATCCGGGAATACCTGCAAGTGGATGGTCCGGTCTTGATTCAAGAGCTAAGTAATTCTTTGAATTGGGATGAAATTGCCCACCTGATCTTAACCCGATTGCGTAGTTCGTCAATCATGAATAGTTCCCTGAGTTTAATCAGCGAAGAATTGGCCCTAATTATTGAACGCTATTTGGAAAAAGATTTAGAACAACTGATTGCCCAAGTCATCCCCATTTTAGATTTAGACCAAGCGATTATAGACCGGGTGAATGCCACCTCGCCCGCCGAATTAGAAGCAGGTATTCAAGGCATTGTTCGCAGTGAATTACAAGCCATTGTTAACCTGGGCGGCATCCTGGGGTTTCTCGTCGGTCTCGGCCAGTCTCTCTTGCTCTGGTGGCAAACCTGATATAGTGACAGGGAGAGGAGGCTTAATTTTTCTTCACTATGGCTACTTCCGACGTGCGTTTGCTGGTGTTGGATTTGGACGGCACGATTGTCGGTGATGATAATTGCATTACGCCTGCGGTCAAATCAGCAGTACAAGCGGTGCGGCAACAGGGAATTAAAGTTGCGATTGCGACGGGTCGGATGTACCGTTCTGCCCTACGATTTCATCAAGAACTAGAATTAACGCTACCCCTGCTGAGCTATCAGGGAGCCTGGATTCAAGACCCTCTCACCGGGGAGCACCACCGGCATTGGCCGATTGACCCGCAACGGGCAGTGGAACTATTGGATTACTTTGAGCAGGAACATTTAAGTCCGCATTTGTCCATACATTTTTATCTCAATGACCAGCTTTATGTCCAGGAAATGCGCCCCGACACCGATCAGTACGCCAAACGTACCTTAATCGAACCAATTTTAGTTAACGATTTACGGGAAACCCTCGTACAGGTAAATGTTGCCCCGACCAAAGTGCTGGCCGTCAGTGAAGACCCCGCCATTGTCGAACTAATGCTCAATACATTACAAAATCGGTATAGTCGAAGTGAATTGTACTTGACTCGCTCAGCACCCATTTACTTTGAAGCGGCCAATCCCCAGGTGAATAAGGGGGTGGCAGTGCAGTACTTAGCCGAAGAATTGCTCGGTATTAGCTCTGACCAAGTGGTCGCCATAGGAGATAATTACAATGACCTCGAAATGTTGCAGTACGCTGGCGTGGGGATTGCGATGGGGAATGCGCCTTTAGAAGTCCAGAAGCAGGCGGATTGGGTCGCCCCAACGGTTGAGGAAGATGGGGTGGTAACAGCGATTAAAACCTGGGTTTTAGCCGGATGAACCAGCAGTATCAAACCAGTACATTTATCCGGAGGGTGGGGGGGAGTACCCAAGCGGTGTTCGGCTGGAGTCAACGCCCGCCGGTATCCTTAACTTCGCCGGTGCAATTAGCCATTTTAGAATGTTTTTTACAGCCGCAAACCGTAGAATCAGCCTTCCAAACCTATCAAGAACTAAAAGCGCAACCATCGGGAATTAAACTATCAGAAATTGGTGATAATTTATTATTAAAACTACTCCGGGGTGAAATTGTTTATTTAACTCAAGGATTCAAAAGTTATTTAGAACCAAGGCAGCAGGTGGATTTGACTGCCAAAATGCCTTTATTTACTCCCTATCCAGAAATAGATTTCCCCGAATTTGAATGGGGGTTTAATGAACTTTATAAACTGGGGTTAATTGTCCCGGCGGTGGGGCAGGTCAATTGGGGAGATATACGGCGGTGTTTGCCCTTGTGTGGGATTACAGGTTTTTCACGGGGGACACCCATTGACCGCTATTATCAAAAGCAATTTTTGGATGCTGTTGGGGATAGGATTAGCGGTCATATATTAGAAATTGGCGGGGTGGCAAACGATCGGCAATTTTATGATTTTAACTTTGCTGAAATTACCAACTATCAGTGCATGAATATCGAACCGGGGGCAGGGGTGGATTTGGTTGGGGATGCCCATGACATTAACGCTGTGAACGCTCACTCGGTGGATACAGTTTTAATTTTTAATGTTTTAGAACATTGTCATAATCCTGCCCAAGTGATTGCCAATATCCAACAGTGGTTACGTCCGGGGGGGTGGTGTTTAGCTCTCGTCCCAACTGCCCAACGACTGCATGACCGACCCGCCGATTACTGGCGATTATTACCCGATGGCTTGCGTTATTTATTTCAGGATTACTCCCAATGCGATTTATACACCTACGGCAATCCGTTAACCGTTGTGGCAACTTTTTTAGGAATAGCATCCGAGGAATTGACCCCGCAGGAATTAGCAAATCATCACCCCGATTACCCCGTTATTGCCTGTGTGGCGGCGCAGAAATGAAACGCTTATTTTTTGTGCTTTTTTTTAGTATTTTACTCCTCAGTTGTCAAACCACCCATTCTGGGGATTTGCATCCGTTAACCTTAACCCTTTGGCATGGGATCAATCCCCCGGCCAATCGTGTGATTTTTGAGCAGTTCGTTTCGCAATTCAATGCCCAACACCCGGAGATCAAGATCGAACCGCTTTATGTCGGCCAGGCGGATCAACAGTTTCCGAAAATTCTCACCGCCATTGTGGGGAATAGTCCCCCTGATTTACTGTGGTTTGATAGTTTATTGACGGGACGATTGGTGGATTTACAGGGCATTGTTCCCATTACAAATTGGCTGAAAAATAATCATTATCTGGATAATTTAGACCCCGCATTACTCCCTGGTATGGAATTTGAAGGTGAGTTGTGGTCGGTGCCCTTTACAACGAGTAATTTGGGGATTTTTTACCGTCCCGATTTATTTGCCCAAGCAGGGATTCACACCCCGCCCCGCACCTGGGATGAGTTGGTCGAGGTGGCGCAGAAATTGACCCAAGACCGGGATGGGGATGGCCGCCCGGAGCAGTACGGCTTGCTTTTGCCCCTGGGGAAGGGGGAATGGACGGTGTTTTCCTGGCTACCGTTTTGGTTCAGTGCTGGGGGCGAGGTGGTGCAAGGAACGCTCCCCTTGCTGACTCAAGCCAGTATCAAAGCATTACAATTTTGGCAAAACTTACTGCAAATGGGGGTGGCAACGCTGTCCGCGCCGGAGCGGGGGTATGAGCAGGAGGGATTTATTCAGGGGCGGGTGGCGATGCAGATTACGGGGCCGTGGACGTTGGGGTATTTGACACAAACGGGGGTAGCTTTTAATGTTATGCCTATTCCCCAGGCGGCACGACCGGCGACCATTGTGGGTGGAGCCAATCTATTTTTGATGCGAACAAATCCCATACGCCAACAGGCGGCTCAGCAATTTTTAGATTATATTCTCAGTGATGAATTTCAGGTGAATTGGGCGATCCAAACCGGGGCATTACCAGTTACGAAATCTGCCCGTCAGCATCCAGATTATCAACGTTTTTTGGCCGATCATCCCGTGTTAAGGGTATTTTTAGACCAAACTCAGGTTGCCTATTCTCGTCCCAATGGGGCAAATTATAATCGGCTTTCCAATTGTTTTGGGCGGGCGATTGAGGCGGTTTTACTGGGAACATCCCCGGAGGTGGCTCTCGCCCAAAATGCCCAACGGTGTCCCGCCGGAGGCTAACCATGTCAGGAAATCCTGTTGTCACCGGCACCGTCGCCAGTTTCATCGCCGGGCTTGCCAGTGGGGTGGGGGCGTTGCCCGTTCTATTGCCCATCCAGTTAACCAATGGGGTGCAGGCTCTGATGTTGGGGTTCGGGGGTGGGGTGATGTTGGCGGCGACGGCGTTTTCGCTGGTCATTCCCGGTACGGAGGCGGCACTGGTGTTGGGCTATCCTCAGGGCTGGGCGGCGGCGGCAATGGCGATAGGGATTTTGGCGGGGGGAGTGTTGTTGGAATTGGCGCACAATTTTTTTCCCCATGAACATTTTTTCAAAGGGCCAGAGGGCGCACAGGGGGCAGGATTCCAGCGCATTTGGTTGTTTATCCTTGCCATTACGTTGCACAATTTCCCGGAGGGACTGGCGGTGGGGGTAGGGTTTGGCGGCACAACGGTGGGGAACCCCCTGGCTTTGGCAATTGGGATCGCTTTACAAAATTTGCCGGAAGGGTTAGTCGTGTCAATGTCATTACGTTCTTTGGGTTATGGACGGTGGTTTGCGGTGGGAATTGCCTTGTTAACGGGGTTGGTGGAGCCGGTGGGCGGGCTGGTCGGGGCGGCGTTGGTGAGTGTGAGTCGGCAGATTCTCCCCTGGGGCATGGCGTTGGCGGCAGGGGCAATGTTGTTCGTGATCAGTGATGAGATTATCCCGGAATCCCATCGGCGGGGGCTGGAACGCCAAGGCACGGTGGGGGTCATGGCAGGTTTTGTGGTGATGCTGATGTTGGATGTGGCGTTGGGTTAAAAATATAAATATAGCAATCCTAAAAGATTCAAGAACAAAAAAGTTCAAGAACAAAAAAGCGAGAAAGAACCAAAGACGGGGGCAACGCCCCTGCGACCCTTGTTGCCAATTCAAAAGGGATTGCTATATTCAAACGGGCAGAGAATTTCTCAGTTAGAATCCAGAGATTAC
>JAUQVQ010000001.1:0-12919 GCA_039794725.1 Gloeomargarita sp. HHBFW_bins_162 | reverse complement strand
GATTTATAGTACCAATAAAAATGTTTTGAGCATAAACTCTGAAAAGTCCACAGTAAATGTTTCCAGAGCAGGTATTAAGTTCAATCTGTGTTCTAATAGGTTACATTCCCAAATTTCTTGGATGGGAATCTGGGGTTGAATCTCAGCAGTAACATCCTGTCCATAGGCTTCATAAATACGGATAATGATACCATTACAATCCATCGCTTTTTTGATACAAGTAATCACTAAGTTGGGAGCATTACATTTAATTATTTGGGAGGTAAAGGGTCGTAAATTACTAGGGAATACGATAGGTTGGTAGAGAAATTCCTGGGCTTGATGTACAGTTTTAGCAGAAACAAATGTTCCCGAATGGGGATATAAACGAAAGCAGAATTGGTGAGTTCCCTTATCGGTAATTTCTGTATCAGTTAAATGCCAAGGCTCAATCGGGTGGGGATAATGAGCAACCCGTAGTAGGGTCAAACCGATAGTGTTGTTGGTAACATTAAATCCATACTTGTCTCGACTGATTAAACTCACTCCCCAATTATCACCAGATAAATCGGCCCAACTGAGTGCGGGAACCTCAAATTGTACGGGATTACGGGTAGAACGTGAGAGCACACCAAAGGGAATATCAAACGTGGCTTGGTCACAATCTAAATCAAACGGAAATAAAATTTTCATTACAAACGGAGCATATTGATTGTGGGTCAAATCCACATCAATATAAAATTCAATCCAGGGGCAATTTTGATATAAATAAATTGATTTCTTGATCTGGCAATTTAATCCATTATGGTTGCGAATCTCATAGGTAAAGGCTACACCTGAACGTAATTTACCTTGTTCAATAATTTGGGCAGAAATGAATTCTGGGTCAGGGGATGGATGGGTGGCATAATCAGCATCAATATCCCAGGCTTCCCATTGCTTCGGATGATCCAGAAATAGTTTAATTTCACCACCGGGTCGGTCTGGAAGTAAGATATTTTTTTGTAAACGTTTATCCCATAACTCCAACAGATTACCTTGAGCATTAAACGTCAGTTTCAGATAGTCATTCTCTAATTCATGGTTTGTAATGTTAATGTCATTTTCATTAACGATAGAATCAGGAGTATATTCTAATTGAATTTCTGTAATGCTATGAGCGTTTAATTGAGGAATCGCACATAAAATTTTTATTCCCTGCTCCTGACTTTCTGGATATAAACTGGGAATTAAACTATAGCAGTCCTTTTTGAATGTAAAACAAGGGTCGCAGGGCGTAGCCCCGTTTTGGTTCTCTCCCCTTTTTTGTTCTGGGAGAGGGGCAGGGGGTGAGGGCAGACGTGAACGAGGCATCACTTCTGTTGTGATCTCATTTATGATTGCTGTATGTTCATTTAATACTTGATGTGAAATTGTTTGACCATTTACCTTCAAAGCAATCTGGTGAGGATTTAACTCTGGATTTAATTCCGGTAAAGTCAGTACTAAATAAACATTTTCTTGAGTGTGAATAGGATTAAATACTGTCCAGGTGTAGGGATGAGATAAAGTAATCTGTAAGTTCTTAATTACCTGCTGACGCATGGATGCTAAATTAGCAAAAATTTGTGCAAAATCCTGAAGAATTTGAGGATAGGCATCCGGGATAAACGTACCCGGCAAAATATCATGGAATTGTTGCAAAAGGAGTAATTTCCAGGTCTGTTCGAGCAATTCTTGGGGATAGGAATGATTATTTAACCAGCTTAGTGTTGCCAGTAATTCTGTAACATATAATTCCCGCTCAGCCTGCCGGTGTAATTGCTTCACTCGGCTATGAGTGGTGTAGGTTCCCCGGTGTTTTTCTAAATATAATTCTCCCGGCCAAACGGGTAGATAATTACTATATTGTTCTAACATTTGAAAAAAACGCAGTGGGTGGGAAATATAATGAGGAAAAGGTAATTTGTGTGGATGGGTTAGTTCATAAATTTGCAAATGTTTCCGGGTGACACCCCCACCGCCATCTCCATAACCAAAGGTTTGTAATACGACAGGGGCTATATCATTTTGCTGATAGTTTTGCCCCGTTTTTTCTAAATCTTTAATGCTGAGCAATCCCTCTAATCCAACGGGTGGTTGATGCGCTAGCACTTTTGACCCATCAATTCCCTGCCACCAAAAGGAATCTAAGGGAAATTCCCCCGTATCATTCCAATTTAATTTGGTCGTAAAAAAGTAATTCACCCCTGACTGTTTGAGTATCTGAGGTAAATTCCCTTGATAGCCAAAGGTATCGGGTAGCCAGAGGATTTGACAGGTCACACCAAATTCCTCTTGGAAAAATCGTTGACCATACACCAACTGTCTCACCCACGATTCACCGTTAATTAGATTGCCATCAGGTTCCACCCACACCGCCCCCTCAATCTGCCAACGTCCTGATTGAACCTGGTGTTGAATTTGCTGATAAAGTTCGGGATAATCCTGCTTAAAATAAGCATATAATTGCGCTTGACCTTGCATGAACAAAAATTCAGAAAATTCTTGGATTAAATTCAATGAAGTAGTAAAGGTGCGAGCAAGTTTACGGCGAGTTTCTTTTAATGTCCACAGCCAAACGACATCAATATGTGAGTGCCCAATTAGGTGAATTTCTGGAGTAACTTTAGACTCTAAATATGTGTGTATATTATTCAGTAATTGTTCCGTAAGTTTATCTATATTCAATTCATGGTCGGTAACATATTTCACTAGATTTTCTAAACTCTTTGCCACCCAAATGTAATGATCGCTCATGGCCAGTAAATGTTCTAACCAAGTGTATAATTTATCTGCGGGCGGGTTAATAATAACCAATTCACTAAATTTGCACTCGTTTAACTCCTGTTTACGCCCGCTATAGGCTTGAATTTCTAGGGTAAATTCCGGTGTGATACGCTCAGGTAAAATAATCTCTTGATGATTTGTATCAATTCCCTGGTAAGGTTGGTTATTGAGAAAGACTAGACCCTCCGGTATATCCATACGTAAGGCCATTTTTTGACCCGTCCAGGTTGGCGGTAATGTTACTTTCTTTTGCCACCAAACTGTTTGATCGTAGCCACCCCAAACGGTAGGAATTGTTACGACTTGCCGATGATTTTTTGAGCATTCTAGTTGAATTTCCCAGGTTTTTAATTCTAAAATTTCCGGGTAACGTAAGCGGTTGATTTCTGAGAGTAAACAATTAATTTTTTCCTGAACATTCATGGTTTTTCCCCACTGAGAATAAAGATGGGGTCGAGGGCAACTAAAACCTGTTGCATTCCCCGATTTTCTAACCGATTGACTGCTGATTGAATGACCTCAACTTTACGAGCTTGTAGTGACCCCAGAGTTTGAATCATGCTGTAAAAATTCTCTAAACTATTCGTCGCGGTTACCAACCGACCACCGTTTTTTAAGTATCCCCAAGCAGTTCGCAATACCACATCCACCGGTCGCCCCCCCTCCAAAAAAATCCGATCCGGACGGGGCAGAATATCCCCCAAACAATCCGGCGCATGACCCGCAACAATGGACATATTTTTCACCCCAAATCGCTCGCCATTCCGTTGAATTAACCCCACCACTTCCTCATCCCGCTCAATCGCAATCACTTCACCCTCAGTACAAAATAATGCAGACTCTACTGCAATTGTGCCTGTACCGGCTCCAATATCCCAGAGAATGGAATCTTTTTTTAGACAAAGTTGAGACAAAATTAGTACGCGAGACTCCCGTTTGCTCATGGGAATCCCCGGCAGTCGCTCAAAGGCATCATCGGGAATTCCGGCGGTGACATAGGGCCAGTGCATAGGTCAGTTCCAGTCCTCTTGCCCGACGGCACGACTGCGATAGACTTTGGCCTGCTGATGGATGATGCGGGTGCGCTGGAAGACCTCTTCCTGGGTGAGTTCCCAACGGGCAAGGGTGGCGGCCAAATCCCGCTGGATGTCCCGGGCGCCGGGAAAATTTTGGTAACGAATCTGGAGCCGTGCCCATTCCGCTAAGGCGTGCTCGGTGGGGTCACTAGTCAAGAGTTGATCCACGACTTGCCGGTCGGTGTGATACAGCGGGTGGCTTTGGTCTTTCTCGCGATTCATGGTTCCACCGCCTCCAGATAGGCTTCCCCCAGCAGATAGGCTCCCCGTTGACACCGCACACTCCAATCACCACCGGGGGTATAGGCCAAAATCACGCCTTCCTCGCCCACCTCAATCACCTGAGCCGGTCGCAACATGGGCATCGGTTCTGCCGTTTTCACATAGGCAGGGAGCTGGACAATCCGCACCCGTTGACCGATCCGAAACTTCGCCATGTACGCATTGGATACGTTCCCATCTCTAGGGTACAACCATTCCCCGCCGGTTCTGTAGCAACAATCCTAACTAAAAATGGAACAAAAACAAAATACCCAAGGAAGAAGGGGTCGCAGGGGGTACCCCCACCCTTGGTTCTCCGTAATCTCTGGTAGAAACCACCCTTCTCAAATCGGATTACTACAATTCTTGACGGTGAATAGAAAATCAGCGTAAAATCAGAAAATGTGTTTTAACCAAGTGACTGAGATATGGCCAAAAAAAGCATGGTCGAGCGGGAAAAACGGCGGCAACGGCTGGTAGATAAGTACCGGGAGCGGCGGGAACAGCTTAAGTTTGAGTTCAGCGTAGCGGAAACCTGGGAAGAACGGCTGGCATTGCACCGGCAACTGCAACGCCTGCCCCGTAATAGTGCCCCTAGTCGTCTGCGGAATCGGTGTTGGTCAACCGGTCGTCCTCGCGGTTACTTCAGGGATTTTGGTCTGTGTCGGAATGCACTGCGGGAGATGGCGCACCAGGGATTACTGCCGGGAATTACTAAGTCTAGTTGGTAAAGCCTTTACTGGTGAGGAACAATCAAAACTACTCCTTTCCGCCTAGCAATCTGTCTTGTGTGCAGAGGCATTGCCTCTGGCTGAGGCAATTGCAGTAACTGAGTCGTGCTTTAGCGTGCTTCTACGGGAATCCTGTTTAAGTGTGCAGTCGCAGAGGGGCGGTTCTCCATCATTTTGGGATTCTCATTCAAAAATTTTCTGACCGCTGGCATCTGGCATTCCTTTTTGAATTGAGAACAAAAGTCGTAGGGTCACCGCCCCCGGACTTGGTTTTCTTGCTCTTGTTTGTTCTCAAATCTTTTAGATTTAACGCTAGTTCGGGTTAAGCGGAGTTTTATGAACCTATTTGGTGATGTTAGTTCACGGGGGCGCAGGGGCATTGCCCCCGTCTCTGGTTCTCCGTAATCTCTGCATTTTCACTAGGAAATTCTCTGCCCGTTTGAATAGAGCAATCCCTTCTGAGTTAGCAACAAAGGTCGCAGGGGCGCAGCCCCCGTCTCTGGTTCTCCGTAATCTCTGCATTTTCACTAGGAAATTCTCTGCCCGTTTGATATAGAGCAATCCCTGTTGAGTTGGCAACAAAGGTCGCAGGGGCATTGCCCCCGCCTCTGGTTCTCCGTAATCTCTGCATTCTCACTAGGAAATTCTCTGCCCGTTTGATATAGATAGAGCAATCCCTGTTGAGTTGGCAACAAAGGTCGCAGGGGCATTGCCCCCGTCTCTGGTTCTCCGTAATCTCTGCATTTTCACTAGGAAATTCTCTGCCCGTTTGAATAGAGCAATCCCTTCTGAGTTAGCAACAAAGGTCGCAGGGGCGTTGCCCCCGTCTCTGGTTCTCCGTAATCTCTGCATTCTCACTAGGAAATTCTCTGCCCGTTTGAATAGAGCAATCCCTTTTGAGTTGGCAACAAAGGTCGCAGGGGCGTTGCCCCTGTATTTGGTTCTTTCTCGCTTGTTTGTTCTCGAATCTTTTAGGATTGCTACAGGCATAAATCACTCCCGCAAGAAGTCTAATGACTTCTTTTTACCAACCCCTTATCCCGAACTCAGGTTAGATTTAGGTTTACGCGGCGTTCAGCGAGTCATTTCGATGACTCCTTGTTTCAGAACATTACAGAACTTGTTAAACTTAATGAAGGGAGTTTTCGATGCCTGGAATCTCTGTGTTAGCCTGCTAAGGGTTGATGGCTTGTATCCAACTGAGTTGCTGTGGTCATGATGACTTCTACTCCTACGCCCACCCATCGGGAAGACCTGCGGGATTATGTTGCCCATCTCCAGGTTCACATGGCGTTACAATTTCGGAATTTGGTGCCACCGGTTTCGCCCCAGAGCCAAGATAGTCGGGAGCAGATGTTGGGACAGACCCAGGCGGATTTAGAAAAACGCATTTCCCGTCAGATGTTGGGGTAAATGCTGGTCATTGCCCTAGCCAAGGGTTCGTTGCTGGCCGATAGCATTGACCGTCTGTATCAGGTAGGTTTGGATTTTCGGCCTCTCCTGGCGGCGGATAATCGTTTATTACAGATGAATGACCCCCACACGGGAGCGCAAGCTCTGTTGGTGCGGAATCAGGACGTACCGGTGTACGTGGCACGGGGGCAGGCACATTTGGGCATTGTCGGCTATGACGTGCTCCGGGAATCCCAAGCAGAGGTCGCCCAGTTGGTGGATTTGGGGTTTGGGCATTGTCGAATGTCAGTAGCCGTGCGCCAGGATAGCCCCTACACCTGTGCCCTGGATTTACCGGCCTACGCTCGGGTGGCCACGAAGTTCAGCCATTGCGCTCGCGAATTTTTTACTGCCCTCGACCTGCCGGTGGAATTGGTACCCCTGGCGGGTTCGGTGGAATTAGGTCCCATTACCGGGATGGCGGAAGCGATTGTGGATTTGGTCGCCACGGGGCGCACCCTGCGGGACAACGGTTTGGTGGAGCGGGACATTCTCTTCCACAGCACTGCCCGCTTGATTGCCCACCCCCTCAGCTACCGGCTGAACTGCCAAGGCGTCCAGGAGTTAACTGCCCAGCTTGAGCGCATCCAGGTACATGCCGCCAATAAAGCCAATTTTGAGCATATTCAGCAGGGATAGGGGCAGTCCCACCCGCCGTTGACTGTAAATCCAGCGATTCATCGCCTCCGTCACGACCAACAGCACCACCATCGCCACCGTATCAAACTGCGCCAACGCCCCCAGGGTGGTTGTGAGGGAACTCGCCAGGAATGTCCCCAGGAAGAAGGCTACTAGGTACAACAGCCAAGTATTCAATGGCCGCTGAATCCACACCTGAGCTGTTTGCCCTACCTGATCCGCAATTTGATTAAGCCGGGTTTGTTGCACGACGACTGCGCCACCACGCCAAGGTAGTACTAGCAATAAAGATACTCGAATACGCCCCCGACACAAACCCCACAATCAACGCCACCGCAAACCAACGCAACGTTTCCCCCCCGAACAACACAATCGCCACCAAACTGAGAATGGTCGTCAACGTGGTATTAATCGAACGGGTCAAGGTCTGCGCCACCGCTGCATCCACCACGTGCTGAATCGGCCAATCCCCGTGTAGTTTCAGCAATTCCCGCACCCGGTCGTAAATCACTACCGTATCGTTCACCGAAAACCCCACAATCGTCAGCAATGCCACCACAAACAGACTGTCCACCTCCACCCCGGCGAGCAGCCCCAACAGAGCAAACACCCCCACCGTGACCAGGACATCATGAGCCAACGCCACAAACGCCAACACGGAATAATCCACCTGAAACCGAAACGCCAAATACACCCCAATCCCCAAAAAGGCCACCGCCAAAGCAAGAATACCACTGGTCAAAATCTGGCGACCAAACGTCGGACCAATACTATCAATTTGCGTCTTATTCGCATCAACCGCCCCCAACACCTGAGTTAATTTCGTTTGCACCTTTTCCCGCTCTTCCGGTGACAAAAACCGAGTCCGCAGAGAAACCCCATTGCCCCCCACAATCTGCAAACTACTATTTGCTAAACCCAACTCCTCCAAAGCTGTACGCAACGGCGGTAACGTCAATTCCTGCGGACACCCCTGCGTACAATCCCGCTCCAACTGCAAGCGCGTCCCCCCCACAAAATCAATGCTTGGCCGTAGGGGCAAGCCCGTTTGCACCCACAACATCCCCATTGCCACCCAACCAATGAGAATGACACCAAGAGAAATTCCCCACCAGAGGCGTTGATACTGCGTCACCCGCCACATCATCGTACTTACACCGAGACACTGCTCTTGACCCCATTTTAGAGGCAAAAGCACCGCAATTTCCGGCAACCGTTCGACCGACTTGGATAAAGGGTACCTCTAAAAACTGTCAATTAGCGGTCGCACCCCTATGGAAGGCTAACGATGAATTAACAGAGGTTCCCTAGTGAGAATGCAGAAATTATTGAGTACTTCTAAAAATTGGTGATCGGCGGTCGCAGGGGGGCACCTTCTCCGTAATTTCTGGATTCTACAGCAGTCCTTTTTGAATGCGAAACAAGGGTCGCAGGGCGTAGCCCCGTTTTGGTTTTCTCCCCTCTCCCGTTCTGGGAGAGGGGCAGGGGGTGAGGGCAGACGGGAACGAAGCATCACCTCTGTTGTGATCTCATTTACGATTGCTAAAAATTGGTGATCGGCGGTTGCAGGGGGGCACCTTCTCCGTAATTCTGGATTCTATAGCAGTCTTTTTGAATGTGAAACAAGGGTCGCAGGGCGTAGCCCCGTTTCGGTTTTCTCCCCTCTCCCGTTCTGGGAGAGGGGCAGGGGGTGAGGGCAGACGGGAACGAAGCATCACCTCTGTTGTGATCTCATTTATGATTGCTATATCAATCTACGCTCTCAAAAATTGCTAATAAGCGGTCGCAGGGGCGCAGTCCCCGACGTTGGTTCTCCGTAATTTCTGGATTCCAGTCGAGAGATTCTTTCCCCGATTGAATAAAGGGAACCTCTATTAATTAGAAATTAGCGGTCGCAGGGGGGCACCCCCCGCCTCTGGTTCCCCGTAATCTCTGGATGCCAACGGAGAGATGCTTGGCTTGCTTGAATAAATAGAGGTGCCCTAAATAGAGGTGCCCTTGATTTATATTGCAGAATTTTGCGAAATCTAAACATTACAAATCCTTGCGTATTTCCTAAGAAAGCAGTCCCGTTCCCCTAATCTGGTAATCGTGATGATACGGAGGAAATGCCCATGAAACTTGCCTATTGGATGTACGCTGGGCCTGCCCATATTGGTACGTTGCGGGTAGCGAGTTCCTTTCGGCGAGTTCATGCAATTATGCACGCTCCGTTGGGGGATGATTACTTCAATGTGATGCGTTCTATGTTGGAGCGAGAGCGCAATTTTACTCCCGTCACCGCCAGTATTGTGGATCGTCATGTATTAGCGCAAGGTTCTCAAGAAAAAGTGGTGGAAAATATCACCCGTAAAGACCGTGAAGAACACCCGGATTTAATCGTGTTAACCCCCACCTGCACATCCAGTATTTTACAAGAAGATTTGCAGAATTTTGTGGAACGAGCCACGGAGCAAACCCACTGTGATGTCCTCTTGGCAGATGTAAATCACTACCGAGTCAATGAACTGCAAGCCGCCGACCGGACGTTAGAACAAATTATTCGTTTTTATGTACAAAAATTTGCTAAAAATGGGAATTTGCTCACGCAAAAAACCGCCCAGCCTTCGGTCAATATTCTTGGTATCACCACCCTAGGATTTCATAACCAACATGACCTCCGGGAATTAAAAAAATTGATGAATGATTTGGGGATTCAGGTCAATGTGGTACTTCCTGAGGGGGCAACGGTTGCTGCAATTGCTCGACTTCCCCAGGCGTGGTTTAACCTGGTTCCGTACCGGGAAATTGGCTTAAGTTCAGCCCACTATCTCCAGCAGGAATTTGGTTTACCAGTGGTACACACAACACCCATGGGGGTTATGGCCACCGCTCAATGTATTCGGGAAATTCAACAGGTATTAAATGCCCAGGGACACCCGGTTGATTACGAAGCCTGGATTGATGAACAAACCCGGTTTATTTCACAGGCGGCCTGGTTTTCCCGTTCGATTGATTGCCAAAATTTAACGGGCAAAAAAGCCGTCGTATTTGGGGATAATACCCATGCCGCCGCTATGACCCAAATTTTAACCCGAGAAATGGGGATTCATGTGGTATTGGCAGGGACGTATTGCACCCATGATGCCGATTGGTTTCGGGCGCAGGTGTCCCCCTATTGTGATGAAGTTATGATTACTGATGACCACACGCGGATTGGCGATGCCATTGCCCGGTTAGAACCGGCGGCCATTTTTGGCACCCAAATGGAACGCCATGTGGGGAAACGCTTAAACATTCCCTGCGGGGTGATTTCGGCACCGGTACATATCCAGAATTTCCCCCTGGCTTATCGGCCTTTTTTGGGTTATGAAGGCACCAATCAAATTGCTGATTTAGTGTACAACTCTTTCACGTTGGGAATGGAAGATCACCTATTAGAAATTTTTGGCGGTCACGACACCAAAGAAGTGATTACCAAAACCCTCTCGGCGGATACGGATTTGGTCTGGACACCGGCGGCACAACAGGAGTTAAATAAAGTACCGGGATTCGTGCGAGGGAAAGTGAAACGCAATACGGAAAAATTTGCGCGGGAACAGGGATTGGCCACCATTACCATCGAAGTGATGTATGCCGCCAAAGAAGCGGTGGGAGCTTAGGTGGGGCTAGCGGTTTGGCAGTTTTGGCAGAGGCCAAAAAATTCCAACGTGTGATAATAAATCTGAAAATTATGGGCTTGCTGGAGGTGCTGTTCTAAGTCTTGGACGGGGCAATCCCCCAATGGAATTGAACAGTTACATCGCAAACAGGTCAGGTGATGCCGGTCGTAGGGTAAACCACTGTACACCGCTTCGCCGCTTGGGAGGAGCCGGACTTGCACCGCACCATTTTTTTTCAGGACTTCCAACGCCCGATAGACCGTCGCTAAACCGACTCCCTGATGCTGTTGCTTGAGGCGCAGGTAAATGGCTTGCGCCGAGAGAGCCTGGGATTGACTCTGCAACAGTTCCAGAATGCGTTGTTGATTGGGTGTTAGCTGGGCCGTCGCCATCGCTATCTAGTGCGGAACCCCAAAAGTGATTTTAACTCAGTTTCAGAGCGGTCACCGGCACTTGTTCCCAAGATTCCACCGGACGTAACCGGGCTTGCCAGCCGCTGGCTCGCTGTTCGGGTGTAAGATTCGTCTGGAAATTGACATGGCATTGACGGGCGATGGTCTCATCACAGGTTGCCAAACAGGCATGGATGAGTCCGCCCGGATCGAGTTGTTCGTTGACCCAAATGACCATCGGTTTACCCTCAACTCTATAGGTATATTTTACCCCTGGGCTGGGGATAAATCCCTTAAGAAATTCGCCAACAACGCTGGCCCAACGGTGGTGAGGATACTTTCCGGGTGAAATTGTACCCCTTGCAGGGTGGGATATTCTCGGTGCCGCACCCCCATAATGATGCCATCTTCTGTCCAGGCGGTGATTTCCAGCACATCGGGACAGCTATCGGCGGCGATGACCAAACTGTGGTAACGGGTGGCCGTAAAGGGCAGGGGTAACCCTGTAAATACCCCCACACCCCGGTGATAAATTTCCGAGGTTTTGCCGTGCATGAGGGTGGGGGCGCCAACAATTTTGCCGCCGAAAACCTGCCCAATACTTTGATGCCCCAAACACACCCCCAATATCGGCACCGTTGCTCCCAATTCGGCAATCAGAGTCAGGGAAATCCCGGCATCATCGGGGCGACCGGGGCCAGGGGAAATCACAATGCCATCGGGGTGCAAAGCCTGAACCTGAGCAAGGGTAATTTGGTCATTACGAACTACTTTGACCTCGGCTCCCAATTCCGCCAGATATTGCACCAAATTGTAGGTAAAGCTATCGTAATTATCAATGACTAGGACAACCGGAGCACCCACAGACACAAGCACAAGAGAGAATGATTTTTTTTAATCTTATCCTTAATCCCACCCAGGATGAACGTCACCGCCGCCCCATTGCCCCGGTGAACTTAGGCCAGCCCCAGAAGAGTCTGCAACCGGGTATATTCAGAAATGTGTCCATACCGTACAACGAATGATATGGCTATTGTGCGCCGGTTAGCGGTTCGGAAACAGCGAGCGAATGAGGTTTTAGTCCGTTTGAAACGCCGTTATCCCGAAGCGACCTGCACCCTGAGTTATCAAACCCCGGTGCAATTACTGGTAGCAACGATTTTGTCAGCGCAATGTACAGATGAACGGGTGAACCAGGTGACACCGGCGTTGTTTGCCCGTTTTCCCGATGCTCCAGCCTTGGCGGCGGCGGATTTGGGAGAGTTGGAACAGTTAATCAAGTCCACCGGATTTTACCGCAACAAAGCACGTCATATTCAGGGGGCATGTCGCAAAATTGTCACTGAGTTTGGGGGGCAAGTGCCCAAGGAAATGTCCCAGTTGTTGACTCTCCCCGGCGTGGCTCGCAAAACGGCCAACGTGGTGTTAGCCCATGCCTACGGAATTAACGCCGGAGTGACGGTGGATACCCATGTCAAACGGGTGTCCCGCCGGTTGGGGTTGACGGAGCATACCGACCCGATGCGGATTGAGCGGGATTTGATTGAATTATTGCCGCAACCCGATTGGGAAAACTGGTCAATTCGGTTGATTTATCACGGTCGAGAAACCTGTACGGCTCGCAATCCCCGCTGTGGTGAGTGTTTTTTGGGCGATGTGTGCCCTTCTAAGGATACGTTACTTGCCGCTTAGATGGGCATTTCCCATCGGCTTAAGGTTCAGAGTACATAAGGGAACCTCTATTTATTCAATCGGGCAAAAAATCCTTTAGTTAGAATCCAGAAATTACGGAGAACCAGAGACGGGGGCTGCGCCCCTGCGACCGCTAATCACCAATTTTTAGAGGTGCCCTTTATTCAATCGGGCAAAAAATCCTTTAGTTAGAATCCAGAAATTACGGAGAACCAGAGACGGGGGCTGCGCCCCTGCGACCGCTAATC